>NZ_QULA01000016.1:0-2876 GCF_003481595.1 Blautia sp. OM07-19 | reverse complement strand
CACTTCCACCTCTGCCCTATCAACCTCGTCGTCTTCAAGGGGGTTTACTCCTTTCGGATGGGATATCTCATCTTGAGGGGGGCTTCACGCTTAGATGCCTTCAGCGTTTATCCCTTCCGGGCTTGGCTACCCGGCTATAGACTTGGCAGTCTAACCGGTGCACCAGCGGCCCGTCCATCCCGGTCCTCTCGTACTAAGGACAGCTCCTCTCAGATATCCTACGCCCACGCCGGATAGGGACCGAACTGTCTCACGACGTTCTGAACCCAGCTCGCGTACCGCTTTAATGGGCGAACAGCCCAACCCTTGGGACCTACTACAGCCCCAGGATGCGATGAGCCGACATCGAGGTGCCAAACCACTCCGTCGATGTGAACTCTTGGGAGTGATAAGCCTGTTATCCCCAGGGTAGCTTTTATCCGTTGAGCGATGGCATTCCCACTTAATACCACCGGATCACTAAGCCCTACTTTCGTACCTGCTCCACCCGTCGGTGTCGCAGTCAAGCTCCCTTCTGCCTTTGCACTCTTTGGATGGTTTCCGTCCATCCTGAGGGAACCTTTGGGCGCCTCCGATACCCTTTCGGAGGCGACCGCCCCAGTCAAACTCCCCGTCTGGCATTGTCCCACCGCCGGATCACGGCGGCTGGTTAGAAACCCAATACTGCAAGGGTGGTATCCCAACAGCGGCTCCATGGCAACTGGCGTTACCATTTCATAGCCTCCCACCTATCCTGTACATGCAGTACCGGATCCCAGTACCAAACTGGAGTAAAGCTCCATGGGGTCTTTCCGTCCTGGCGCAGGTAACCAGCATCTTCACTGGTACTTCAATTTCACCGGATGCATTGTCGAGACAGCGCTCAAATCATTACGCCTTTCGTGCGGGTCGGAACTTACCCGACAAGGAATTTCGCTACCTTAGGACCGTTATAGTTACGGCCGCCGTTTACTGGGGCTTAAATTCAAAGCTTCGCTTGCGCTAACCTCTCCTCTTAACCTTCCAGCACCGGGCAGGCGTCAGCCCATATACCTCACCTTACGGTTTCGCATAGACCTGTGTTTTTGCTAAACAGTTGCTTGAGCCTATTCTCTGCGGCCACTTCTCAGTGGCACCCCTTCTCCCGAAGTTACGGGGTCATTTTGCCGAGTTCCTTGACAATGCTTCTTCCGCCGGCCTTAGGATTCTCTCCTCATCCACCTGTGTCGGTTTACGGTACGGGTATGGTATGAACAATAGCGGCTTTTCTTGACGCACAGCTCACGGACTTCGTTACTAAAATTCACTCCGCATCACGTCTTCCCATTGCCACACGGTTTTTCCAATGTGACTGGTACCTCGCTTGCACCGGGATACCGTTCCCGGCTTCCGCTCTCTGCACGTGTCCCCACAGTTCTGTCATATCATAGTACAGGAATCTCCACCTGTTGTCCATCGGCTACGACTCTCGTCCTCACCTTAGGCCCCGACTTACCCAGGGCAGATCAGCTTTACCCTGGAAACCTTGGATATTCGGCCTAGAGGATTCTCACCTCTATCTCGCTACTCATTCCGGCATTCTCTCTTCCATGCAGTCCACAGCTCCTTTCGGTACTGCTTCATCCCGCATGCAATGCTCCTCTACCAATCTATTACTAGATTCCTTAGTTTCGGTGGTGCGTTTCAGCCCCGGACATTTTCGGCGCAGGACCTCTCGACCAGTGAGCTATTACGCACTCTTTGAATGAATGGCTGCTTCTGAGCCAACATCCTGGTTGTCTTCGAAATCCCACATCCTTTTCCACTTAACGCACACTTTGGGACCTTAACTGAAGGTCTGGGCTCTTTCCCTTTTGACCACCCAACTTATCTCGTGTAGTCTGACTCCTGGTAAGTAATTACACGGCATTCGGAGTTTGATATTCTTCGGTAGGCTTTGACGCCCCCTAGGAAATTCAGTGCTCTACCTCCGCAAATCTCTACCAAGGCTAGCCCTAAAGCTATTTCGAGGAGAACCAGCTATCTCCGGGTTCGATTGGAATTTCTCCCCTATCCACACCTCATCCCCACCCTTTTCAACGGATGTGGGTTCGGTCCTCCACTGCCTCTTACGGCAGCTTCAACCTGGACATGGATAGATCACCCGGTTTCGGGTCTGCCCCCACTGACTCTGGCCCTGTTAAGACTTGGTTTCCCTACGGCTCCGATCCTTAAGATCTTAACCTTGCCAGTGAGCGCAACTCGCCGGACCGTTCTACAAAAAGTACGCGGTCGTGCATGTAAAGCACTCCCACAGCTTGTAGACACAGGGTTTCAGGTTCTCTTTCACTCCCCTCCCGGGGTCCTTTTCACCTTTCCTTCACAGTACTATGCGCTATCGGTCACTAAGTGGTATTTAGCCTTAGGGGGTGGTCCCCCTTACTTCCCGCAGGGTTTCTCGTGTCCCGCGGTACTCTGGATCCTGCTCAGTCTGCTTTGTTTTCGTGTACGGGGCTTTCACCCTCTCTGGCCGGCTTTCCCAAAACCGTTCTACTAACATCACAGAATCTTAAATGCAGTCCGTAACCCCAGATCGCACGCGATCTGGTTTAGGCTCTTCCGCGTTCGCTCGCCGCTACTTACGGAATCGAGTTTTCTTTCTTTTCCTCCGGGTACTTAGATGTTTCAGTTCCCCGGGTTCCCCTCCATACGTTATGGATTGGCGTATGGATACACGAGGTTTCCTCGTGTGGGTTTCCCCATTCAGAAATCTCCGGATCAATGGATATTTGCTCCTCCCCGAAGCTTATCGCAGCTTATCACGTCTTTCTTCGGCCCTTAGTGCCAAGGCATCCGCCCTGTGCCCTTTCTGCTTGACCTTTGCATTCTGATACCCTAGCGTAGGTATCAGCGGTCTT
>NZ_QULA01000015.1:0-94814 GCF_003481595.1 Blautia sp. OM07-19 | reverse complement strand
AAACTTGCAGAAGAAGTTCTTCGCCTCGTAGAAGAACCAAACGACTTTACTTATGCATACGAACTGGAAGGCTCCATCGAGGATAAACTGAACCAGATCGTACAGAAAGTATACGGCGGCAAGAAAGTGGTTCTCACAGCAAACGCACAGAAACAGGCAAAACAGCTTGAAGCACTCGGCTTCGGCAACTGCCCGATCTGTGTGGCTAAGACACAGTACAGCCTGACCGATGACCAGACCAAACTCGGTGCTCCGACAGATTTCGAAGTAACCGTACGTAACCTCAAGATCTCCGCAGGAGCAGGCTTCATCGTAGCCCTGACCGGCGAGATCATGACAATGCCAGGTCTTCCGAAAGTACCTGCTGCAGAACGTATTGATGTTGATGAGACTGGCAAGATCACTGGACTTTTCTAATAAAAGCGGATTGTAAAAGGTTTGGTTTTGCTTTATAAAGCAAGGAAAATGATATTTTGTAAAATATGAAAACCCTGAGGGGGAGCATCTCGAAGTTGCGAAGGCCGAAGCTCCCCCTCAGACACCCCCTACTTGGCCACGCTTGGCTGAGGCAGACAGAACGTTATCGACGCCAACTGTTGAGGCTGTTTCGCTGCGCGAAAAGCGCAGTGACAGCCGAACAGAGCGAATGCGCCCGTGCATCTTTTGCCGCCTCACGCTTTGCGTGCAGGCAAAAAGCCCACAATCTGTCTCCACACGGGAAAGCCTTCCCGCCTGAGTAGCCTGGAGATGATGCGCCCACAGTGCTGGATGCACTGTGCGTATCTTGCACCACAAGCGGTGCAAGATACGGGCGTGGCCAGGAGGGGAGCGCGAGGGGAGAACGGCCTTCGCAACTTTGAGTGCCCTCCCCTCGCAGGTTTCCATATTTCCAAATATGAAAAAAATTATTATAAAAAAGAAGAAAGAAAAATCATAAAAGACCCCTCTTTTATCGGGTCACTTTTTTCAGGAGGAGAAAAAATGGGATTTTCTACAAGTACATGCACAGAATTCGTCGAAGTTCTCGCTTCTAAAGCCCCGGTACCGGGCGGCGGCGGTGCATCAGCGCTGGTTGGTGCAGTTGGAACTGCACTTGGCAATATGGTAGGCAGTCTTACCGTAGGTAAGAAAAAATATGCAGACGTAGAAGACGAAATGTGGGAGCTCAAAGCAAAATGCGACCAGCTCCAGAAAGACTTCCTTCGTCTGATCGAAAGAGACGCAGAAGTTTTTGAGCCGCTCTCCAAAGCATATGGTATGCCAAAAGAAACCGAAGAAGAAAAAGCAGAAAAAGCCCGTGTTATGGAGATCGTGCTGAAAGATGCCTGCTCCGTACCGATGGAGATCATGGAGAAATGCTGTGAAGCGATCGAGCTGATCGTTGAATTCGGCGCAAAGGGTTCAAAACTGGCGATCAGTGATGCCGGTGTTGGAGCAGCTTTCTGCAAAGCAGCATTACAGGGTGCCAGCCTGAATGTCTACATCAATACAAAATCCATGGCAGACAGAGAATACGCAGAAGAACTCAACAAAAAAGCAGACGCAATGCTTGAGAAATACACCAAGATGGCAGATGAGACATTCGAAAGCGTTCTTGGCAGATTAAAATAATCAGCAACAAAATAGCGGAGGAAATACAAAAATGGCAAAGCAGTTATTAGGTAAAGAAGTAACAGCAGCACTGAATGAAAAGATCAAAGCAAATGTAGCAGAATTACAGGGCAAAGGCGTAAACCCGACACTCTGCATCATTCGTGTTGGCGAAAACCCAAGCGATATTTCTTATGAAAGAGGAGCAACAAAACGCTGCGAGACTCTTGGCGTGGCATGTGAGAAGATCCTTCTTCCGGGAGATGTGACTCAGGAAGAACTCCTTGCAACCATCGACAAAGTAAACAAAGACGACCACATCCACGGCGTTCTTCTGTTCCGTCCGCTTCCGAAACATCTGGATCAGGCAGTGATCGAAAATGCACTTGCTGCAGAAAAAGACGTTGATTGTATGACAGATCTTTCCATGTCCGGGGTATTCACCGGCAAAAAAATCGGTTTCCCGCCATGTACACCACAGGCATGCATGGAGATCCTGGATCATTACGGAATCGATTGCACAGGCAAAAAAGCCGTTGTTATCGGAAGAAGCCTTGTAGTTGGAAAACCGGCAGCCATGATGCTGGTTAAGAAAAACGCAACCGTAACGATCTGCCACACAAGAACCGTTGATATGCCGTCTGTTGCAAAAGAAGCAGACATCGTGATCGTAGCAGCCGGACGCGCAGGCGTTGTTGGTGCTGATTATGTCAGAGAAGGACAGACCATCATCGATGTAGGTATCAACGTAAATGCAGAAGGCAAACTCTGTGGAGACGTTGACTACGCTGCAGTTGAGCCGATTGTTGATGCGATCACACCAGTTCCTGGCGGAGTTGGAAGCGTTACCACATCCGTTCTTGTAGGACATGTAGTAGAAGCTGCAATGAGAAAGGTAAATGGATGATTCGAAACAAAAAAGCAATGCTCTTTTGTTCACAGATGATACTGGCAGGTGCCCTTATAACAGGGGCACCTTGTCTGGCGTCTGGGGATAATGGAGAGACGAGCGTATTTGGAAGTTCAGATACAAAGGCAGAAGATGAAGTATCCGATCTTTCCGGCGAAGGCCAGATCCACAAACCGGCCAGTCTTAACGCGCCGGATTTTACCTCAGATCCGAATTTCGTGGATGATTCCACCGACAATACTTATGGTTATTACACGATTATGGGGACGACAACCGTTTCCCTGGCACAGATGACTTCCCAGTACAATGCACATGGATCCGAATATCCGTCCGCATCTCTGAAAGAAGGCGGTGCAGAGACGATCGATGATTTCTGCACGATCATTCTGGAAGAAGCAAATGCTGAAGGTGTCCGGGGAGAAGTAGTCTTCGAACAGGCAATGCTCGAGACCGGCTGGCTCCAGTACGGAGGAGATTCCGGAATCTCCCAGTACAACTTCGCAGGACTCGGAACCACAGGCGGCGGCGTCCAGGGCGTATCCTACCCCGACGTAAGAACCGGAATCCGCGCACAGGTACAGCATTTAAAAGCCTACGCCTGCGACGAATCTCTCAACCAGGACTGCGTAGACACCCGCTTCAACATGGTCCAAAGAGGCAGTGCCCCATACGTCGAATGGCTTGGACAGCAGGAAAATCCCAATGGAGGCGGCTGGGCCGCCGGAGCAAACTACGGGGAGAAATTGCTCAAGCTACTGAGCGATCTCAAGGAGGAGTAAGTGAGATGTTTGACATCTCCTTATATCCTCTTTTATTTTTTGTAAAAAACCAAAACCGCAGAAGGGACGTCGCCCGTCCCCTCTGCACACCCCTGGGCTTTTGGGAAAAACATCGGCATTGGTTTTGGTGTGGGGAAGCATTTTGGTAGCGTGGTATGGAGCCTGGATATCGCGTGGGGGAAATCTCCCCCAAAAATCCACCTTGACTCAGGGAGTCCCTCCAAATCCCCAACCTATTCAAACGAAAATCTCCCGGCCTGGACCACCAGGAAAATTTTTCACAATCCTCGACCAAAAAACAAAATTCCCGTCAAACACCCAGCCCAGGGTGTGCAGAGGGACGGGCGACGTCCCTTTGCAGTTTACCTTGCTTCCCAAAAGCGAAAAAAGAGCCCGGGGAATACATTCCCCAGGCAAAAAAAAGTTTTTTACACTTGCTTTTTCCAAAAAAATCTCAAGAAAGCTTAATTTCCTTCAATTCTTTCGCCGGCAGTTTCTTAGAAGAACCTGCCACAAACTTCTTAAGCGCCTTAGAAGACTTCGCAATCGGCACATTCGTACCAGCACCGCCCATACATCCACCAGGACAAGCCATACCCTCGATCATACAGCCCTTAAGTTTCCCGGCTTTCGCCAAAGCCAGCATCTTCTTACACTCTGCCAGGCTCTCTGCATGCTCAATATGCACCGGAACTTCCGGATAATATTCCTTCAGACAGGCCTCGATCGCACCTGCAACACCACCTGCGACCGCATATCCACGTCCGGCGGCAGTAGCATCATGCAGGGAACCTTCGTCTTCAAAGGAAGCCGGCTCGATCTCACGCGCATCAAACATCGCATCCAGTTCCTCAAAAGTCAAAACAAAATCCACATCACTTCGCACAGTACGGCGCATCGCTTCCAGTTTCTTGGAAGCACAAGGTCCAATGAAGACAACCTTCGCATCCGGATCATCCTGCTTTACCTTACGTGCAGTGGCAACCATAGGAGTCAGCTCCTGTGAGATATTGTCGATCATGGTCGGGAAGAATTTCTTTGCCATCATGGACCAGGACGGACAGCAGGAAGTCAGAAGGAACGGAAGATTTCCTGTTGCAACCTCATGTGCATAATGATGTGCCTCAGAGATCGCACCGACATCCGCACCAAACGCAACCTCATGAACATCAGAAAAACCAAGAACCTGCAGAGCTGTCTTGAATTTGCCAGGGGTCACATCATCACCAAACTGGCCGATATAAGCCGGTGCAACGATCGCAACGATCTTATCGCCGTCACGAAGCGCATGCGCAAGCTGGAAGATCTGAGATTTATCAGAGATCGCACCGAACGGACAGCTTACCATACACATACCACAGGAAACACACTTGTCATCCAGGATGCTCGCACGCCCCTGCTCATCACTTCCGATCGCCTTGACACCACATGCCTGCTCGCACGGGCGCACGTTGTGGGAGATTGCATCATAAGGACAGGCTGCTTTACATTTTCCGCATTTTACACATTTTTCCTGATCGATAAAAGACTTTCCGTCCTTCATAGAGATCGCGCCCTTCGGACAGACCTGCATACATGGATGGGCAACACATCCGCGGCACATGTTGCTGACAATGTATTTGTTCGGAGGACAGGCTGCACATGCAGACGGGATCACCTGCATAAGAGGCGGCTCATAATATTTCTCATTGATATTGCTGGCAGCAAGACCGTCGGTCAGATGGACCGCCTTGCTTTCCGGGCGAAGAGAAAGCCCCATGGCGAGACGGACTCTTTCGCTTGCAACGGCACGTTCTCTGTAAATACTCTCACGATACTGGGCAGTTTCACTGACGATATTGTATGGGATGGATTCAATATCATGGATCAGGCTTTCGTCAGAAGATTCAAATCCGGCCTTTGCCACTTCAGTATAAACCTGGTGTCGGATCTCTCTGACTGGGGTATCATAATTTCGCATATCTATTTCATCTCCTTAAATAAGAAAAATATTCATCTACCGCTCCCTATAATATAGGAAAGAATTCCCAAAATCAATCCGAAAATGCAAAATTCCTGTACTTTTCGAAGCACATAAGAGAAACAAAATGAGAAACACTTTACTATAGCGAAATAGATTGATAAAAAATTATAAAATCTGTTAAAAAATACACAATAATACGAAAAACATAAAAACATGAATAAATTAATTCAATTTTCCTATATTTCACTTGTATAATTTGACTGCTTAATGTATAATGAAATACAACAAGGCTGTGTAAATTATACAAAATAATGGGCGCAGACAAAAGCAAATTTTTAACAAGGAGGGAATTGAATGTTAGATCAGTCTTATTACACGAAGACAGATGAGATCATCGAGCATTACGGACCGAAAGCAGCATCACTGATTCCGATCATGCAGGATATCCAGGCGGAGTACCGCTACCTGCCGGGAGAGCTTCTGACCTATGTTGCATCCAAGATTGGAGTGACCGAGGCGAAGGCATACAGCGTCGCTACTTTTTATGAGAACTTTTCCTTTGAGCCGAAAGGCAAATATGTGATCAAGGTTTGTGACGGAACAGCCTGTCATGTGCGTAAATCCATGCCTGTCAAGGAAGCTCTCATGAAGGAGCTTGGACTCAGCAACAAGAAGCATACAACGGATGATATGCTTTTCACAGTAGAAACGGTTTCCTGTCTTGGTGCATGCGGACTCGCACCGACTCTTACCGTAAATGACGAAGTACATCCGAAGATGACCCCTGAGAAAGCTATTGATCTGTTAAACGAATTGAGAGGTGAGACGGTATGAGTATTGTGAGTAAAGAAGATCTGCTCCAGAAGCAGGCCGAAGCAAAGAATACCCTGGAAACTTTTACCTGTCGTGTGCTTGTCTGTTCAGGTACCGGATGTATCGCCTCCGGCGCGCAGAAGATTTACGACGAGATGGCGAAACTGTGTGAGAATCTCGACTGGGTAAGCGTAGAAATGCAGAAGGACGTTCCGCATGTCGGCGTTGTCAAGACCGGATGCCAGGGCTTATGTGAACTTGGACCTCTGATGAAGATTGAACCATATGATTACCAGTACGTACATGTGCAGGTAGAGGACTGCAAGGAGATCGTAGAGCGCACTGTAATGGAAGGAGAACCGGTTACCCGTCTGTTTTACCGTGACCATGATACAGTCTGTCCTCATCCGTCAGACATTCCTTTCCTGAATCAGCAGACCAGGATCGTTCTGGAAAACTGCGGAAATATCAACGCGGAATCCATTGATGAATATATCGCAGTAGGCGGCTTCCAGGCTATGGCCAAAGCTTTCTTCGACATGACTCCACAGGATGTCATCGATGAAGTGACCAAATCCGGACTTCGCGGACGTGGCGGCGCTGGTTTCCCGGCCGGCAAGAAATGGTCTCAGGTTGCACGCCAGAAAGAAAAAGTACGCTACGTAGTATGTAACGGTGATGAAGGTGACCCGGGTGCATTTATGGATGGTTCCGTAATGGAAGGTGATCCATACAAGATGATCGAAGGTATGACCATCGCCGCATACGCTGTAGGCGCAGAGAATGGTTATATTTATGTTCGTGCAGAGTATCCGCTTTCTGTTAAGCGTCTCCGCATGGCGATCGAGCAGGCAGAGGCTTATGGACTCCTCGGCGATAACATCCTCGGTTCTGGTGTAAACTTCCACTTACATATCAACCGTGGAGCCGGTGCGTTCGTTTGTGGTGAAGGTTCCGCCCTTACCGCATCCATCGAAGGCAAACGAGGCATGCCACGTGTCAAACCACCTCGTACTGTAGAGAAGGGACTCTGGGAGAAACCAACTGTCCTCAATAACGTAGAAACTTATGCCAACGTTCCGAAGATCATCCTTCAGGGTGCTGACTGGTTCCGTACCATCGGAACAGAGGGAAGCCCGGGAACCAAGACATTCTCCCTTACCGGTGCGATCGAGAATACCGGTCTTATCGAGGTTCCTATGGGAACTAGCCTCCGTCATATCATTTACGACATCGGCGGCGGTCTCAAGAGCGGCGCTGCATTCAAGGGCGTACAGATCGGTGGACCATCCGGTGGATGTCTGATCGAAGATCAGATCGACCGTCCTCTGGACTTTGACTCTGTCAAATCTCTTGATGCGATCATGGGTTCCGGCGGTCTCGTAGTTATGGATGAGAATACCTGTATGGTTGAAGTTGCCAGATTCTTCATGAACTTTACACAGCGTGAGAGCTGCGGTAAATGCGTTCCGTGCCGTGAGGGTACCAAACGTATGCTCGAGATCCTCGAGAAGATCGTAGATGGCAAGGGCGAGATGTCCGATCTCGACGAACTGGAAGAACTTGCGACCATGGTTCAGAGCATGGCTCTGTGCGGTCTCGGCAAGAGTGCCCCGCTTCCTGTTATCAGTACACTGAAACGCTTCCGTGATGAATATGAGGAGCATATCCGCGACAAGAAATGCCGTGCAAAAGTCTGTACAGCACTTCGTAAATTCCACATTAATCCGGAATTCTGTATCGGCTGCGGCAAATGTGCAAAGAACTGCCCGGCAGGTGCGATCAGCGGAAAGATCAAATCCCCATATCACATCAACAATGACGTATGTATCAAGTGCGGTTCCTGTAAGGACAACTGTAACTTTGATGCGGTTTATGTGGAAGCATAGGAAGGAGGCTGACTTATGGGTACAATGACAATTGACGGTAGAAAAGTTGAATTTACCGATGAAAGAAACGTCCTGACCGTTATCCGTAACGCAGGCATCGATATTCCGACCCTGTGCTATCATTCGGAGCTCTCTACATTTGGAGCATGCCGTTTATGTACAGTAGAGGACGACAGAGGCAAAACCTTTGCTTCCTGTTCAGAAGTACCGCGCGATGGTATGGTCATCCATACCAACACCAATAAATTAAGAAACTATCGTAAACTGATCGTGGAACTGCTCCTTGCAGCACATTGTCGTGACTGTACGACCTGTATCAAGAGCGGTGAGTGCGTTCTCCAGGAACTGGCGCATCGTCTCGGTGTAAGAACCGTCCGTTTCCAGAACACCAGAGAGCAGCATGAACTGGATTTCAGTTCTCCATCTATCGTTCGCGATCCGAATAAATGTATCCTCTGCGGAAACTGTGTACGTGCCTGCGAGGAAATCCAGGGAATCGGCGCACTCGGATTTGCATTCCGTGGAACAGAAGCCATGGTTATGCCGGCGTTCAACAAGAAGATTGCCGAGACACAGTGCGTAAACTGCGGACAGTGCCGCGCATTCTGTCCGACAGGTGCTATTTCCATCCATACCAACACAGACAAAGTCTTTAAGGCACTCGCAGATCCGGATATCCGTGTAGTTGCACAGATCGCACCTGCGGTACGTGTTGCAGTAGGAGATCATTACGGACTCCAGAAGGGCCGCAGTGTAATGGGCAAGATCGTCAATGCACTTCACCGCATGGGCTTTGACGAAGTTTATGACACTACTTTCAGTGCCGACCTTACCATCATGGAAGAAAGTGCAGAATTCCTTAACCGTATCGAGAAAGGTGAGAAACTTCCGCTTCTGACATCCTGCTGTCCGGCATGGGTTAAATTTATCACAGATCAGTACAAGGATTACATCCCGAATATTTCTACCTGCAGGTCCCCACAGGGAATGCTTTCCGCAGTTATCAAGGAATACTTCCGTGATCCGGAACATGCCCAGGGCAAGAAGACCGTTATGGTTTCCATCATGCCATGTACTGCTAAGAAAGCAGAGGCAGTTCGTCCGAACAGCTACACACATGGTGAGAAAGATACCGATATTGTTATTACAACCACAGAGCTTCTCCGCATGATCGACAACTTTGGTCTTGATTTTGCAGGACTTGAGCCAGAAGCATGTGATATGCCATTTGGATTCGGTTCCGGCGGTGGTGTTATCTTTGGTGTTACCGGTGGTGTTACAGAGGCTGTTCTCCGCCGTCTGACTCCGGATCACAGCAAAGAAACAATGCGAGAGATCGCTGAATGTGGTGTTCGTGGAGATGAGGGAATCAAGGAATTCTCCATCCCATACAAAGGAATGGAAGTCAAGATCTGCGTAGCCAGCGGACTTGCCAATGCAAGGATCGTTATGGACCGTGTAAAGAACGGCGAAGCAGAATACCATCTGATCGAAGTTATGGCATGCCGTCGTGGCTGTATCATGGGTGGCGGTCAGCCGACCAGATCCGGTGACAGGACCAAGGCCGCCAGAGCAAGAGGTCTGTACAATGCAGATAATACTACGATCATCAAGAAATCCGACGAGAACCCGATGGTACTCGAACTTTACCAGGGACTTCTCAAGGGCAAAGAGCACGAACTGCTCCATAACGAATTCTATTAATTCCGCGCGTATAACTTCCGAGGGGGAAGTTAGAAGAAAAAGATAAATAAAATCCATGCTTAGATTTTTTGCCATAGGAAATCTGACATAAAAGATAACCAGACTCCATGAAGAGAGATACTTCGACAGGGGTCTGGTTGTTTTGTTGTTAAGAACTGCTTGTTTTTTTACAGATACTTGCAGATTTACACGAGATAGTCTAAAATAAAATCAAAAGTGCCAGAGACAGCAGAGAATCTGACATCCTGCGTCACTCACATTTCGCAGGATGATACAGCCCCCATGTTGTTGTCGGCACAAAAACGAAAGATAGGAGTAAATGCAAATGCGTGAAATTAAAGCATCAGCTATCACAGACACCATCGAGCGTCTCTGCATCGAGGCAAATCAGGTCCTGCCATCTGATATTAAGGCCGCTATCCAGGCCTGTCGTTCCTGCGAGGACGGACAGATTGCCTGCGGTGTCCTCGACAACATCATCGAGAACTATCAGATCGCAGAGAATGAGCAGGTTCCGATCTGTCAGGATACCGGTATGGCATGCGTCTTTCTGGAGATCGGTCAGGACGTACATATCACAGACGGAGATCTGACAGAAGCAGTCAATGAAGGTGTCCGCAGAGGCTACACAAATGGCTACCTCCGCAAATCCGTTGTCAAAGACCCTGTCCGCAGAGGAAACACAGGTGACAACACACCGGCAATGCTCTACACCGAGATCGTTCCGGGCGAGCACATCCGCATCACCGTCGGACCAAAAGGCTTCGGAAGTGAAAACATGAGCGCGATCCGCATGTTCAAGCCATCCGCAGGCATCGAAGGAATCAAAGACTTCATTCTGGAGACTGTAGAGACAGCAGGCCCGAACCCGTGCCCACCGATGGTAGTCGGTGTCGGAATCGGAGGAACTTTTGACAAGGCAGCCCTTCTTGCAAAGAAAGCCCTCATGCGTCCGGTAGACACCCAGAACCCGGATCCATATTATGCTGACCTGGAGAAAGAAATGCTGGAAAAGATCAACCAGCTCGGAATCGGACCGCAGGGATTCGGTGGAAGGACCACAGCCATCGGCCTGAACATCGAGACCATGCCAACCCATATCGCCGGCATGCCATGTGCGATCAACATCAGCTGCCACGTAACACGCCACAAAACGGAGGTGCTTTAATATGGAACGTCACATCACACTGCCATTAACAGAAGAACTGGCAAGAACTCTTCACGCAGGCGACACCGTCTACCTGACCGGAACCATCTACACCTCCCGCGATGCCGGACACAAGAGAATGTGCGAAGCACTTGCACGCGGCGAGGAACTCCCTTTTGATCCGAAAGATGCAACCATCTACTATGTAGGCCCGACCCCTGCAAAGCCAGGTCAGGTCATCGGTTCCGCAGGCCCGACCACCAGCGGAAGAATGGATGCCTACGCACCGACCATGATGTCCGTAGGCGCACGTGGAATGATCGGCAAGGGCGCCCGCCTTCCGGAAGTCGTAGAAGCCATGAAGAAATACAGCGGCGTTTACTTCGGAGCGATCGGCGGAGCCGGAGCCCTTCTCGCCAAATGCATCAAGAGTGCAGAACTGGTTGCCTACGAAGATCTCCAGTCCGAAGCACTCCGCAGACTTTATGTAGAAGAAATGCCCCTCGTCGTGATCATCGACAGCGAAGGCAACAACCTCTACGAAGAAGGCAGAGCAGAATACCTCAAAAACCGTAAATAAAATAGTTTCCTCCTGCATATATTGTAACGATACATGGGACTGTTACAATATATGCAGGGGGATTTTTTATGGAAAATTTTCAGATTTACCGGGATATTCAGGCGCGGACCGGTGGTGATATATACATAGGCGTTGTCGGGCCTGTACGGACAGGAAAATCAACGTTCATCCGAAGATTTATGGAACTTGTGGCACTTCCCGCCATGGAACCGGGGCAGCAGGCCGAAGTCCGCGACCAGCTTCCCTTGAGCGGTTCAGGGAAACTCATTACTACCGTAGAGCCTAAATTTATCCCAAAAGAAGCGATTCCCGTGACACTCGGCGAAGACCAGAAAGTTCAGATCAAACTGATCGACTGTGTCGGTTTTCTTGTCAAAGACGCCTCCGGCCACATTGAAGACGGAAGAGAGCGGATGGTCAAAACTCCATGGTTCGAAAAAGCCATCCCCTTCCACGAAGCCGCCCAGGTTGGCACCCGCAAAGTTATCCAGGAACACGCAACGATCGGCCTCGTAGTCACCACCGACGGCAGTTTCGGTGAGCTTCCGAGAGAAAATTTCATCGAAGCCGAAGAACTCACGGTCAAAGAATTAAAAAAACAGGGCAAACCATTTCTGATCCTTGTCAACTCCCAGACACCATATAAAGAAGAAACCCAGAAACTCTGTCGGGAGCTGCGGGACAAATACGGCGTGACCACGATCTCCGCCAACTGTGAACAGCTCCGCAAAGAAGACATCATAAAGATCCTGGAAAATGTCCTCTACGAATTCCCGGTCAGTGAGATCCAGTTCTACATTCCGAAATGGGTCGAAATGCTTTCACCACAGCACGAACTGAAAGCTCAGATCCTCACACAGATCCGCGAATACATGCAGAATCTGACGCACATCCGCGACATCACCAAGGACTCCGTTCAGCTCACAGGACCCTATATTCAGGAGACACTTCTCGATCAGGTCGATCTTTCCACCGGGATCGTCCGCATCCGTATCCAGGTCAAAGACGAATTTTATTACAAGATCTTAAGCGAAATGAGCGGCATCACTATGGAAAGCGAATACGACCTGATCCACACCATGAAAGAACTGGCAGCCATGAAAGAGCAGTACGTCAAAGTCCAGGCAGCCCTCGAAGCCGTCCGCTCGACCGGCTACGGCGTCGTCGTCCCGGAACTCTCCGAGATCCAGATCGAAGACCCGACCGTCATCCGCCAGGGTAACAAATTCGGCGTAAAGATCCGCTCCAAGAGCCCGTCCATCCACATGATCAAGGCAAACATCGAAACCGAGATCGCCCCGATCGTAGGCACCGAGCAGCAGGCCAACGACCTCATCCAGTACATCGGCGAGAGTAGCCAGCGCGGCGAAAGCATCTGGGAAACCAACATCTTCGGCAAATCCATCGAACAGCTCGTCCAGGACGGCATCCGCACCAAAATCTCCGCCATCGGCGAAGAAAGCCAAACCAAACTCCAGGACACCATGCAAAAGATCGTTAACGACAGCAAGGGCGGGATGGTGTGTATTATTATCTAAGCGAAATGTGAATCCGCGTCAATTTAAAGAAAAAGGTATGAAGAATTTTGTTGTTTAATGATGAAGTTCCTCATACCTTTTTCAATATATGGTTATAAACATATCGAAAAATCGAATGAATAGTTCGATATACAGAATGCTAAAAACTGTCCAACATATGATACAATAAAGGTACCAAAAATCATTATTTTTACAAACAGAAACAAATATCAGGAGGAAAATCATATGGAGCACAGAGCACCTGTAGACATGCTGAGATTCTATGGTGGAGATATTCGAGAAAGAACTGATGATGGAAAAGTAGCTTTTGGAAAATCTTCAAAAGATACTTTGTGGGGAGACAATGAAGCATATCGCACGTTAAATGCACTGCTTTTTGATGGATATGAAAACGAAAAAGAGCGGATATTCAAAGAAAAGAAAAAATTAAAACCTGTATTTATCGAGAGGCTGGACGAGACACTTGCTATTTATACAGGAGTGTTTTCGATGATGTGCCTGCAAAAAGAAAAAAATATATCAGCAGTTAAGGTAAAAAGAGTAGACCGGCAGGCTTCATTAAATGCATACCAGAAGAGTTTTACAGGATCTTTTGTTGCCTGCACAAAAGGAGCCTATGATACTGAGTTTGCCGAAAAAAATAATGTAATCCTTTTAGAAGTGGAGATTCCAAAAGAAAGTCCATCAGTTGATTTTCAGCAGTTCTTATCAGGCAATGAGTATTCCAATTATATTGAGCAGGAAGTGCTGCTACCGCCATTTCTCCCATTAGAGATAGAGGAAAAACCTCTTAACCTGAAAGAAAAGAAAATCAGAGATATGCATAAAAAACCACCCGTGGGGAAATATCTGCTTCGGACGGGAAACTTCCCTGATTATAGAAATGAAATAACAGCTTCTAAAGACGAACTCTATGAACGATTGATGCGTGATAAAGAGGAAGCGGCTGCGTGCCTCCAGTCAATGAATGAAGGAAACTGGGAAGATGAGTATCAGAATTATATAAAATGGAAAGAAGATCTTCACAACTATCTGAAATTAGTCTATTCAGACTTATGGTACGGAGAAAATACAAATGAGTAATAATATGGATGAATCAACATGGGAATCGTATAATGAATTCTATAATGAACTAAAAACAGACAAAAATTCTATGGATATTTTTGAAGACGGACTAAAATGTTTTTCTTCATATTTATGTCATGCGAGCTGGGATTATGCTTATAACGCAACATATTTGCCGGGATTCATAGAAGAATTTCGGATATTCATAAAAGCATTTTCAATTAAATATGAAATTGCGAAAGCACTGTTTGAGGCAGCAGAATCATATCACAATCTTACATTAAAAATTGACAGATACTGGCTGTTTGAAACAGATGAAAACGGAAAAGTTAAGAAATCTATATTGGGCGGTCCTGACTTTGTTTCAGAAAAAACATTAACAATTGAAGGCAGCATTCTTTGCGATATGCAGAGATATATTTACCATGAGCAATATGAAATGGATAAGGTGGAATTGAATAAAGAGAAATCGAGTAAAGTGCTATCAGATAAAGTGGTATCAGACTTTAAAGATTTTTTGGACAAGCATATACCGAATAATACAAAGGAGCGCGGAAAATGAAGTCAAAGACAGGGCAGGAATCGAAATACAGAGAACATTTATTATCCGATATCAACATATATTTAGCAATATATTCCTTAAATTCGTACATCTTTGAATACAACATACTGAAACCGGAAGACCGACATCTATATCATCAGTTACAGGACAAATTTGATGAACGACTTGTCAGCAAAGTGACAGAAGATGTAAAAAAACGAATCAAACAGTTATTGGACGATCCAGACAAATTTATCCAGGCAAAAGTATACTTCAAACCGAAAAAATTAGTCGATGGAAAACTGGAATTCAGACCACTTCATACTACAGATTTAATCACCCAGATTGCAATTGTATCAATGCTTCATCTGTTCGTCTATGAAATACCGGAGAAGGAAAATCCAAAGCTGACCCTGTCAAATCTAAGCCGCCTGATTCCTTCGGATTTCTATGGAAACAGAGTTTCCGTAAAGCCAGAGAGCCTGTTTAAGCCATGGAAACAACAATACCAGAAATATAACCAGAACAGTAATGATGCACTGAAAAAATATCACACCTCTCTGGAATATAAATATGAAGTTACATTAGACCTCGAGAATTTCTTTCCAACAATTAATCCGGTTATCATATACCACTATATTATTGGATATTTACCGGCGTATCTGTCAGAACAGGACATGCGCCTTATGAAAACAGTGCTGCGTAAGTTATTGTTTTGTGAACTTGATTTTGGAGAACCTGATACAGCATTCACGAAACAACTACGAGAACAGTATTTAAAGATATCGAAACATAAAACACCGAAAAGCAATGACGATGAACAGCAAAATACAGTAAACACTGAAAAAACAGGGGATGCAGAGCACACTGAGACCGTTGCGAAATTATACAAATTTGTAAGAGGCATTCCCCAGGGCCTGCCACAGTCATACTTCCTTGGAAATATATACATGATAATAGTTTCCGAAATTTTTCGAAGTACATTTACAGGAGTGAGTTATTTTTATGTGGACGATTCCGTCATTTTTACAAATGATATACAGGAAGATCAATTTCAGAAACAACTGGAAAATATTAATGAACAGATTACAAAAAAGGAACAGGAGTTTTTGAAAAAGCATCAGAAGGAAAATATAAAAATTTATCCTCAGAATACACAGGGATTTTATGAAAGTAACCTTTATGGCGTTGGTCTGCATCTGAGTGGCAAAAGCAGCTATGTTCGTCTGGATCGTCTTGATGAAAGTGAAGTTTATCTGAAATGTATAAGCCGGCAGATGTCCCAGGCTGGAAGTGATTTCTTCAGGATGTACTCAGATGAAGAGAACAGAAATCTTGAGAAAAAATTTGAGATATTGTGTCAACAGGTAAAAGCACAACTGGATAAACTGGAAAAACAGAGCCAGGAAAAAGAAAAGCGGAACCTGCCAGAACCAGAGGTGCGTGATACCAAAAAATTCAAAGACAGGCTTATAAGATATTATAGATTTTTTAAATATAGAAAACAACGTTTATCTGCAATGCACCGCCCGGAAGATGATTCAGATGAGCAGATCTATAAAGAGGAATTGGAAGAGATTATTTATGCCGGAGTTCAGGACAAAACATTAGAAAGGTTCATAGATGGCAGGGTGCAATCAGCAAAGGAAAAGAAAGACATATTAGAACGGTTTATGAAATCTTACAGCAATGATATATGGGATGCAGCAGTAGGCATGTATCAGACTTTTGCAAAAGAAGAGGAAATCAGCAAACTGCAAAGATATGTACAGGAGATTGATAAACTGTGCATCAAAGAAGGCGGAGAAAAATTTTCATATCTGCAATGTACATATAGAGAATTGCTGGGAGACAATGCAGACATGACTGAAGAAGAACTGCATATTCTTTATGACGATTCGTATAAAAGCCTCAAGAGATTAGCAAAGATCAAACTGAAAAAGTATGCAAATAAACATTACGAGGTCGCAGAGTATTACTGTTCCAGATTTCAGAGACAACAAGATGAAGAAATAGTGAAAATACTGTTTTCAGAAGAAAAGGGTCTTTATGATAAAATGAAACTGGTCCGTGCAAATACGCAGAAAATACTCCGAATGGTGATGAATACAATTTATTCGTATCTGTTCAACGTTGAAATTTCAGACCATCCGGTCCTTGCGAAAAACAGTAAGAAAGCATTAACCTATGGAGAACTCAGGATTTTGGCCTTCTTGAGAAATCCCTGGTTCCAGACAGAAGAGTTTCGCAAAAGAGAAATTGTGCTGAAAGATCCTCTCAATAAAGGTGTTGTAGACTATTCAATCATGCGGGTCATGGAAATCTTTTATTCCTTTGTAAAAGATCCGGTAAAAATTGACAATCTGATACTTACACACAAATACGTTTATGATGTCTGGCAGAATGGTTCGAAACATTTGTATTTTTATACCTTACATAACCAGGAACATGCGATCACTTTGATCCAGAACATAGTCAAACTGATCCACACAATTGATTTTTTTAAGATTTCCGCGATAGACTATTACATTTTATTTCTTGCCTGTTATCTGCATGACATATCAATGGTAAAGATTCCTTCGTCAGATCTTTTTCTCATAGATACAGACAAAGCGGATGAACTGGCAAAGGACCTGCTGGATGAATACAATCAGGAAAATTTAACGAAAAGCAAACGGGATATTTTAAGTGTCAAAAAATATATGCTGGATAGTTACAAAAAAATAGACGGATATTTTGAAGAAATGGTCCGTGGCAGACATGAAAAAGACAGTGCGGCAGAAATACGAAAAAGATCAGAAATAGCATATCTCGATACTCTGATTCGTGAAATCGTCGCAGAAATCTCGGAAGCACATGGTGCAGATGAACGAGATATTTACGGAAGAAAATCCGTTGCCGCACAACAGCTCCTGAGCATAAAATTTGATAAGATATTAATTCGTCTTGCAGACTTATTAGACATGAGCAATTACAGAGTATCAAAGCCAATCCTGCATCATAATATGCAGCAGATGTCAGAAACATCGGCGTTTCATTGGATCTCACACCTGCTGACGCAAGGATATAAACTCTATACGGAATACGAGATTAACAACAAAGACGGCGGACTCATTCCAAAGACAATAACAGAAAAACTAATCCTGGAAATTCCCGTAGCCATGTCTCAAATGTCCGCATTTGCCTGCAAAAAGCCCTGCGAAAAAGTAAAAATCGACAGGACGCGAATATCTCAACATCAGATTATCCTGATCTGTGGCGAGAAGTGCGAAGAAAATAATGAAGATAATGAAAAAGAAAGGAACTGCAATTTCCTGTGCCAGTGGTTTAACGTAAAAAATGATTACCTCATAAGAGAACTCGCTGCATTAAAAGAATACCTGAGAAGAAATGTAAATAACTATTTCGAATGTGAAATAGAGATCAGAATCACATGCACCGAAAAAACAAACATAGATGCAAAGCAATTTGAGGTACTTAATAACTATATCAACAAGAAGAAACATATTTAAATAATATGTAAAACAGAAAAGAAATCATTCCAGTTTTTGAATGGCTGGAGTGGTTTCTTTTTTGTATAACTATGTCGAAAGAACGAATTACTATTTCGATATACAGAACGACAAAAACTGTCCAATATATGACACAATAAAAATATTGAAAATTGTTGATGAATGAAAAAGCATTAAGCAGTGACAGGTTGGCTATCTGGGGGGATTTTTAATTTGGCTGAGATATCTGTAAGATTATTACATATATTCAGGCATTATGAATGTCAGCTGCGAGTGCAAAATATCAAATGTGGGGAGCAGAACTTATGAGAAAAAGGGAAAAAGAAAATTTAAGAATTCAATTAGGGGAAAGATTTTATGATTATAAAAGTGCCGTAAGTTTTTGAGGTGGAAGCAAATGAAAATATGTGAAGCAATTGCCAACAGTATGAATGGGAAAGAGATTGACACTGAAAAAAAGCTAAAAGCTAATACAATATATCAATATAAACAGAAAGGCGTGTCAGGGAAACAGGCAGAAAATCTGTTAAATGCCTGCATTGAATTTCATATAACATATCACGTGCCGCGAATAGAACTGTCTCAATTTGTGACAGAGTATAAAGAAATCGCGAGAAAGTTATTAAAAAGGGAAGTCAATATAAATACATCAGGACTTCCATATGTAGTGGAATATTCTCATGAATTATCGGAAGAAGAGAAAGCAGAATGGGATAGAGTCGTATGTCCGGATAAGTTACGCAAAAAATTAGATGATTTTTTCAAAAAAGAAAGTAAATGTATGATAATTCAGGGAACAAGAAAAAGTGGGATTGTAGTAGATGATGTCTGCGAATTGGACTCGTTGTATATTTTTGATACGCTTTTTTACTGTGCATCAAGAAATGATGATCTGGATAAAGTCAGTGCGACTTACGTAAGTACAGATTTTGTTCCGGATTTGGCATTTGTCAAAAATAAGATAAGAACTTTTGACAAACGCTTTGAAATGTTGAAAGAACAAAATAAGTATCTGATAAAAGGCATGGAACTGACAGGAGAGAGGCAGTATATACATAATGTCAGTCAGATTCGGAAGGAAAATTATCTGGAGGAGGATGACGATTTATGAATTAATTCATCAATATCAATAATATTACAGGAAACTCGAATTCCATTATAATATCAGGAAAACAAAATGAAGTCAATTACGGCTCTAAAAAGACTAACAATGGAGAATGGAAGGAAGCCAGAAAATGTGTTGAAAAGGATGAGAATCTGAATGAAAAGCAGAAGGAAATTCTGAAAAAAATCTTATCCAAAGCAGAAGAAAGTCCCTCAGCAGAAGGACAGCAGGCTACAAGAAACGACTTCCAGACATTCGTAGATTGTGCAGGAAAAACAGCAGAAAAGATTGTGAAAGCTTTTTCAAAGATCAAATCAGTGGCAGAATATTTTAGAATACCCCAGTGAAAGATTAATGTCATATAAATGACTACGTTGATTTTGTCACCACTAATTCCTGTTGGCAGTGGTGGAAATGACATATAAATATAAAACGAAAAAGATATGGAAACTTCTATAGCGGAGTTCACCATATCTTTTTTGCAGCTATATCGAAAGAACGAATGTCAGTTTCGACATACAGAATCATAAAAGCTGCTCTATGTATGGTATAATAAAAATGTCGAAATTTATCAAAATAAAGGGGAAGACAGTTGGAATCTATGAAAAACAGTATTGGAGGGACTCTATGATTAGAAAATTTTTACCAGTCGGGCAAGGAGCTTTTTATTATGAACATTTTGGTGAGTGTGAAACATCAACGGGGAAGGTAATAAATGTTGTATATGATTGTGGCTCAAGTACAGATGTTAAAATAGTAGAGCAACAAATAGAAAGAAATTTTAGTAGAAAAGAAAAAATAAATGCTTTAGTAATTTCGCATCTACATGAAGATCATATTAATGGGATTCCTTATTTGTTGAGATACTGTAATGTAGAAAAGGTATATTTCCCACAAATAGCATCAGAAAATAAAGAACTGATGAAATTATACCTGAAAATAAATAAAGTGGACGAAACAGCGTATAGGTTTTTAACAGAGTTGTTAGAACTGGGTGAATTAGGTGAAGAATGGGAAGGGATTGAAGATCTTCCTCAATTTATACCAGTGCCAGAATATCCAGAAGAAAGTGAACAGGCACGAATAGATGTTGCAGGTAAGATTAAATTTCCAGATTCCAGGATTGAATGGGAGTATATTCCGTTTAATTTCAGAAATGAACAGAGGATCCAGATCGTAAAAGAAGAATTAGAAAAAGAGGGAATTTCTTTATCGGATATATCTAATATGGATGATGAATTTTTTGAACAAAATAAAGAAAAATGGAAAGAAATATATAAAAAAGTTCCAGGTGATTTTAATACAAATTCCATGACATTATTTTCAGGAGCGTGTGATAGTCGGGTAGTTCAATATATTGCGTGTACAGAAGAAGATGAGTATTTTGAAAGGTACTGGAATCAAAACTTATACTGTAGATGCTATTACTTTAAGGCGTGTTGTCACAAAAAACCGGACAGTGAATACTATTCAGGTTGGGATGACTTTGGGTGTCTCCATAAAAAATCAGGCTGCCTGTTTATGGGAGACTACGATGCATCAGGAAAGAATAAATGGAAACGATTGCAGGAAGCGTATCGTTCATATTGGAAATACATTGGATGTGTTCAGGTAGCACATCATGGATCTACCCATAATTTTAATGAAAAATTGCTTAATATAAATGCAGAATTTGTTATTTCAGCAGGTATCAAAAATAAATATCATCATCCGCACCCCAGTGTTGTTAAGAAATTAGTTTTACATGAGAAATGGCCTTGGATTGTTACGGAAGATCAAGAAAGCATGTTGAAATTGAAGATTTATTATTTAGATAACTAGCTGTAAATTTTTTTAATAAAAAGAAAAGCGTTACGGTTCAAGGGTTAGCTGGACTTAAGAAAGCCGATGGTGTAAACTGGTAATAGTTTTAAAACCATCGGTTTTCTTTATCCCAATATCCTGGACACTCTGTCAAATATATTTGCCGGTTCTTCCCGGCGCATCAAAACAAGCATGCTCATGCATTGACAGAGGTAATCGATGCTCTCGAAACTTCTGAATGTCCCGGTCTGCGCCTGTTTGGGTGTTATAATAGACATCTGCACGATATTCCATCACATTCAGGAGCACCTGGAATCCCACCATCTGTTTTATGCCTTAAAGAAACAATAGCTTGACATAAAATCGAAAACAGCATATAATGCAACTATAAGACAGTTGCAAAAAAAGAGGCAGTGCTATAATTAATGAGCAGGTTTGAAAAATTAAAAGAAAGAATATTAAGCAAACCTAAAGATTATACTTATACAGAAGCTAAAGCCTTGCTGAAACAGTTAGGATTCGAAGAAAAAAACAAAGGAAGAACATCAGGGTCTAGGGTTGCATTTTACCGTGAAACTGATAAAAGATCTATTTTATTACATAAGCCACATCCGGGAGATGAAATGGATCCTGGTGCTGTAAAAGGATTAGTGACTTATTTGCGTGAAATGGGGGAACTGTGATGAAAGATAGTCTGGAATATAAAGGATATCATGCAAAGATTGAATTTGATTCAGAATCATACGTATTAAGAGGTAAAATAGAAGGTATAAATGACTACGTTGATTTTGAAAGCCCAGATGCCAAAAAGATTGAAGAAGAATTTAGAAATGCGGTTGATGATTATCTAGAGTTTTGCAAGGAAGTTGGAAAAGAACCAGATAAAGAATATAAAGGGACATTCAATGTTAGAATTAAACCAACGTTGCACAGAAAATTAGCCATGATTGCTCTGGAAAGTGGAGAATCATTAAATCAAACTGTAGAAAAAGCAATACAAACATATGTAAATAGCTATACACAAAATGAAGTGATTATAAAGGAAGCGGTTTCTAAATTATTAGATGAATATAATCGTAACTATGCAGGAAATCTTCAGAGGGGAATTAGCATGGTAGCTTCTTTTATGCCCAATATGGTAAAGGGGAAGAAAAATAATATTAATATGGCTTATAAACAATAAAAGGAGACAAGATGATTAACAATTTTGCTGAATATTTTCAAGATCAACATGATATTTTTTTGGAAGATATCTCTTATTCTAGGTTGGAAACAGAAGTTGCTACCGAGTGCTCTTTAAATTGCACGGATAATATTAATACGCAGTTAATTGGAAAACGGGGAATAAAACTTATTATAACCAGGACGTTGGAGTTTGAACCAGAAAGTGTGTTTTCTATGAAAGTTGCATTTGGGGCAAATCTTTATTTTATGGAGAACAGAGCAGAAGAACTTGATTGGAGCAAGATTAATTTGGCCGAAGAATTTAGAAAGAATGGTGAATTTATCGTTAATGAGTTAATGAGCCGAATTACGCTTATGATTGCACAGATAACGGCTTCATTTGGGCAGCCCCCGTTAATATTACCTCCATTAATTCCAGCAGACAGCAGTGGAAATGATATATAATATAAAACGAGAAAGATATGGGAACTTCCACAGTGGAGTTCACCATATCTTTTTTAAGTGTGCGCCTAGCGGCGCACGTTTCTAACGGGTTAAAGTCCCGAATCCACCCGGTAGTGGGAAGGATATAGCCGAAGGCAAGGGTGTCCATCGTGAGGTGGAATCTGAAGGAAGCTGGATGTGAGGAACATACTAACTCATGGGCAAATCTCTGGTCTGACGAACAGAAATCTCATATGAGGTTATGCATGAGGGTAAGGTTGCACTTCAAATCGAAGCCCGATAACTACACGGAATCATGCATGATAGATGAGGCAGATGGATGGAGGGGAAGAAGCGTGTGGTACCTAGGGAGGTCTGTGCGGTACGCCTTGAAAGAGGTAATCATTGCATAAAGCAATGCTGAACGCACAGAAGTCAGCAGAGGTCATAGTAGCCGAGAGGTGAAGGATCGAATCAGTAGGAGTCTTGAGTATGACCGAGAAAGGAGGAATGCCCGTCTATGGCAGAAAACATTGAAAACAATGGCTGTTCGCAAAGAGATAGTGCGGAACATGAAGGGTATGTGAAAGCGTCTAGGTCATTCAATCGGATATGGAAAGAAAGAGACAGTGCACAGCCGAGACTTTTGGAAGCGATACTGTATAAAGACAACTTTAACAGAGCGTATAAGAGAGTTAAGGCAAACAAGGGAGCACCAGGAATTGATGGCATGACCATTGAAGAGGCTCTTCCATATTTAAAGGAACATCAACAAGAGATAACCGACCGCATTTATCGTGGAAAGTATACTCCGTCTCCAGTAAGACGAGTTGAGATTCCAAAACCAGATGGTGGTGTGCGAAAGCTTGGCATACCAACAGTGGTAGACCGTACACTCCAACAGGCAATAACCCAACAGTTAGTGCCGATCTATGAACCGCTGTTTGCAGAGGGTAGCTATGGCTATCGTCCAAACAGAAGTGCAAAAGATGCAATACTTAAGATTAAGGAGTATGCCGAACAAGGCTATACATTTGCTGTAGTCCTTGACTTGTCAAAGTACTTCGACACTCTTAATCACGAAATTCTCATCAATCTTCTCCGAAAGAATGTAAAAGATGAACGTGTAGTACAGTTGATAAAGCGCTATCTGAAAAGCGGTGTAATGGAAAACGGAGTGGTCATCGACACAGAGGAAGGCTCGCCACAAGGTGGAAATCTATCACCATTGCTGGCAAATGTCTACCTCAATGAGTTCGACCAGGAATTCCTGAAAAGAGGTGTTCCATGCATAAGATATGCAGATGACATTGTGTTTCTTGCAAAGAGCAAGCGGGCATCAGAGAGACTCTTGGAAAGCAGTACAAAATATCTAAAGGAGAGGCTGAAACTTACAGTCAACCGAAAAAAGAGCCGTACTGTCAGCGTGTTTGCAATTCGAAATTTTAAATTCCTTGGCTTTGCGTTGGGAAGGAACGGAAGTGGCATTTATGTCCGCGTTCATCCGAAGTCATGGAAGAAGTTCAAGTCGAGACTGAAAGAGTTATCTTCCCGTAGGTCATGTCAGTCAATCAAGCCGAGTCTTGAGAAAATCAAGGTGTATGCAAGAGGATGGCTTAACTACTACGGAATTGCAAGTATGAAGAACAACATAGATGACATCAACGGATGGCTCTATCACAGAATACGTATGTGTATATGGAAACAGTGGAAGAAACCGAGGACGAAGGTGCGTAATCTTACCAAGATGGGAGTCCCCGAAGACTTGGCAATGCAAGCGGGTAATACCCGACGTGGACATTGGTTCGCAACACATACAGTTGCAGTAAACATGGCAATGACAAAAGAAAGACTGATAAACAGTGGCTTTTATGATTTAGCCACAGCCTATCAGTCTGTGCACGTCAACTATTGAAACCGCCGTGTACCGAACGGTACGCACGGTGGTGTGAGAGGACGGCGGTTAGTCACCGCCTCCTACTCGATTCGTTATACTTTTGGATTCAGCATAGAAGAAAATCATTTCAAAAGCCCGCCGATTATGATAAACTTTAAATATAAAAAAGTGACTGCTGAAACAAAGGGAGGCATCAAAATGGGAAACTATCTGAATCCGGGTTCCACACTGTTTCGATATAGCCTGCGCTCTGAAATATATGTAGATAAGAGTGGTTTAATCGAAAAAACAAATAAATTAATAAATACAGAACAACGATACATTTGTGTGAGCCGACCAAGACGTTTTGGAAAATCTATGGCAGCAAATATGCTGGCTGCATATTACAGCAGAGAAGAAAATACAGAAGAACTATTTGATGATTTGAAAATCAGCAAAGAAGTCGATTACAAAGAATATTTAAATCAATATGATGTCATCAAGATCAACATACAGGAATTTCTAAGCATGAGTATGAGCGTTGAGGAAATGTTGAATATGTTACAGACGCGCCTGCTCCGAGAACTAAAAAGAAAATATCCGGAATATGTTGACAGCGAGCATCTTGTGTTTGCGATGCAGGACATTTATGCAGAGACGAAATATCAATTTGTAATCCTGATCGATGAGTGGGACTGTATGTTCCGCGAATATAAAGAAGATATAGAATCCCAGAAAAAATACCTTGATTTTCTGAGAATGTGGTTAAAAGATAAAGAATACGTAGCACTTGCTTACATGACAGGAATACTTCCCATAAAGAAATACGGCTCCCACTCCGCCCTGAACATGTTCACAGAATACTCCATGCTGAATCCCCGTGATATGGCAGAATATTTCGGTTTTACAGGAGAGGAAGTAAAATCCCTTTGCAGTCGTTATGACAGAAACTTTCAGGAAGCACAGGCATGGTATGATGGATATGAACTTGTAACTCTAGAAGGTAACAACAAAAAAACATACGCCATGTACAGCCCAAAATCCGTAGTAGATGCTATGTTGAGTGGCATTTATGACAACTACTGGAATCAGACCGAAACCTATGAAGCCCTGAAGATCTACATTTCCATGAATGTTGATGGTCTGAAAGATGCTGTAATCCGAATGCTTGCAGGCGATCGTATTGAGATTAATACAGGAACTTTCTCTAATGATATGACATCCTTTCAGGGAAGAGACGACATCTTGACGTTGCTGGTTCATCTTGGATATCTGAGCTACCACTGGCCTGACAGAACCGTTACAATACCAAATAAAGAAGTTTCACAGGAATACGTAAACGCGATCAGTACTATGAACTGGAGCGAAGTTATCCGTTCTGTAGATGATTCACGGAAATTACTAAAGGCTCTGTGGGAAATGGATGCAGACACAGTAGCAGAGGGAATTGATCGTGCTCATCGTGAAATCTCGATCCTGCAGTATAATGATGAAAACTCTTTGAGCTGTACCATTAATCTTGCGTTCTATTTTGCGAGAGAATACTACACTATCGTCAGAGAATTGCCATCAGGAAAAGGCTTCGCCGACATCTGCTTCATCCCGAGGAAACTGCATGCAGACAAACCGGCAGCAGTCATTGAACTGAAATGGGACAAAACTGCCAGCGGTGCGATCGCGCAGATAAAAGAAAAACAGTATGTAGAGGCACTGAAAGACTATCATGGGAATCTGCTGCTTGCGGGAATCAATTATGAAAAAGGAATCAAAGAACATAGTTGTGTGATAGAGAAATATGAAATAAAATGATATAAAAAAGATATGGAAACTTCTATGGTGGTGTTTCCATATCTTTTTTATACAATTATATCGGAAGAACGAAATAGTATTTTGTTATACAAAACGCTGAAAACAGGCATATATATGGTACAATGAAAATGACTAATAAAGCACAAGTTACGGAAACGCAACTCTAAAAACGCTTCATAAAGGGCACGTTTTTTTACAAAAGATAAAAATTAAGGAGAACTACAGTGGAGATAATTACACAGGCAGTCAGAGTAATTGATTATGAAAATGACAGAATCCAAAAAAGAAATGTAAATGAAATGCCAAAGTTCAGGGATTATATTGAACAATTGATTGGTCACGTAAGTAATAATGTTTCTATTAGAGAATATCATACGCAGTCAACAGGAACAGAAGTTGTTGCACAAATTCTTGAAATTGCACAAAGTCCGGAAGATACAGGACTAATTGAAGAAAAGATAGATGCAATTGCAGGGCGACTTATCAGAAAAGAACAGGAAGCCCAGGAACGGGTTGGGCATATGAATATAAGAGTACAGAAAGGAAGTCTGCTGTTTGTGTTATTCCAGGAAAACCAAAGCAGAAAATGTATCCTTGCTAAAGTTGAACATACAGGTTTCTTTGATGAGGCAGATTATAGTGAGAAGTTTGGCTTTTCAAAAGATACGAAGAAAATCTGGAAAACATGCATATTTAATCTGGATGATTTGAATGCAGATCAGTTTCAGGCGAAGGTATATTCTGATACAGTCGCTAAATATTGGTGGCATGATTTTCTGGAACTGGAAGAGTGTCAGAACGATGCGACAAATACAGCAAAGGCATATAAAGCAGTAGAAAAATGCCTGAATAGAAATTTAAAGAAAACTGCACCTTATGATAACAGAATTATACAAACGGCAATGTATTCATATATGAGTAATACAAGTCAGGAAATGTTTGACTATGATGATATGCTCAAAAAGATTTTTACAGAGTATGCAGCTAATGATATTAGTGATGATAAGAAGCATGAGTTAAGCGAAAAACTTAGCAGACTTCCAGAAGAAAAGGGATTTGATCGACGGTTTCAGTCGGTACCAGATGCTATAAAGAAAAAAGCAAAAAGAACTTATAAAGTAACAGCAGGAATTGAATTAAAAATTTCAGACTTAGAAAATGAAAATGATATTTGGGCGTATGAAGATAATTATGGCAGAAAATATCTCAGAATAAGATTAAGTAATGAACAGACATTTCAGACATTCGCACACAGTGACGAGGAAAATAGAGAGGAGTAGTTCTCAATGTTAGAGAGAATCCGGAATCAAATTACGGATCTGAGAAAGGAAGAAGAACGGAGATTTACGTATGAATTAGAATGTAGCTTTGATAAAGAGCACTCTATAGAATATTCTGAATGGATCAACACAATCAGAGACATTTCAGATAGAGATAAAATAAAAATATACCTGGTTTCAGAAGGAGAGGATACGCTTCATCTGGATGAGAATATGGAAGACGAGTATATACAATTTCTGGATTCTCTGGATGATGATGAAATAGTCGACGTTAACCTTACAATAGACAAAAAAATAGTAAATGGATATTTGTCCATATATTGCTTTGAAAAATTTGCTGAGGATATTAATTCCCTGCCGATAGATAAAGCATTAAACGTATTTTCTGGTTTTATGAAAGAAGCGGGAAACGTCATGGTATTTGAACTGTTTGACTGCAGGGATATATTTTACACAAAAACAATGTTTTTTCTGGCAGCAGGAAGTAGAACACTGAGTTCGACTTTTGACAGAACTAAGAGATTGTCAGAATGCAGGGAAAATGCTTACTTTTATAATCAGGATAATTATGAACTGTTGCCGGATGATTTCAAAATAGAAGTAGGATATGAGGGAAATCCTCTCGGGGAATTATTTTTAAAACTTGAAACAATTTTAGCATCCTGTCTACTGGCTTCAAATTCATTTATACAAGACGGAAACTTAAAACTTCAAATTATGGGGCAGCGTTCGGTAGAATATAACGATGCTCTTGAGAACATACAGGGAAATAATAATCTTTATAAGATTTATGATTGGATGTACTCAGGCGGTAATATTATTGATAAGGCGATTATAGCTAGAAATATTATATGTCTTCACTGTAAATATGAAGTGCTATTGAATATAGGTTCTGAAGTGATGTCATCTATTCAGACAAATTATAACCTGTACCTGAAAGATAATGTGACACAGTATTTGGAACTGAAAAATAAAGTTGCAGAATTTATCAGTGACATTGTATCAAGGACAGGAGAATATGCAACGGAGATGCTGGACAAATTTAAAGCTAACCTTTTGGCTATTTTTGGCTTTCTGTTTTCAGTGATACTTGCAAATATCGTATCAGATCAGCCGCTGGATAATATTTTTACAAGAGACATCACAATTATTTCTGAGATCGTATTGGGGGCTTCGTTTGTTTATCTTTTTATCAGTTACCTTCAGTCAAAATGCGAATTGCAGAAAGTCTACGACAGCTATGATAAATTAAAAGATTCTTATAGAGAAGTACTGACGGAAGAGGATATAAGGGAATGCTTTCAGAATGATACTATAAAAACAGAAATGGAAGAAGAAATTAATAAATCTATACGGAGATATCTTGTGGCTTGGGGTGTATTTTTGGTTATTCTTTTGATAGCAGTAGAATATATGAGTAATGCACCTGTTATCTTGCCCAGGATAAAATTATTGTGGGGAATGATTAAAAAACACTGAATTATGGATTGCGTAAAAAGGTATGGAATATTCTGCACCTGTTCCATATAGCGATTCAATGAACCAGAAATCTATCAGGCAACTGATTGACAGTGGTTTAATTCAACGTGATTATGAATCTATGTTTATTCCATATCATGATATTTATACAGTTATATATAAGTGGAAAGATAATATAGTATATCCTATCACAGCAGGTGTTGTGGTAGGGCTTATAGTAGCTTTGATAGTAAATTTGTGCGGGATCTTATTTCAAACAGTAAGAGATAAAAAATCTCAATTTGATGTGTCAGCAGAAATGTTAACACCAATACCAGCGTACACCCACGATAATAAAATTGCAGAAAATGAGAATGCAAACACAATAAATTTGGAAAGTACTGATACAGAGAGTATGGCAGTTAATTCTTCCTTTGATATGTATGTAGCAGGAACTGTGAATGGTAAAAGGATTCCGATGTATGTAGCAGGAACAGATGATTTGGAACATGTGCCAACAGTCAGGCTTTCTGTGACAAATAGAAATGATTTTTCTATAGATATAAAGGAGATAACAGTTCGGGTTTTGGATTATAAAAGTCCAGATGAATTTGCGATTATCTCACCTGCCGGTGGGGATGATGAAAGACCCGTTCAGCAGTGGAAATGTGATATTTCCACTGCTGAACAGGAATATTTAGCAACATACATAGGAACTACAGGTGATACAGATGGCGACGCGGGCAAAAGATATGTGTGTGTGGCAACAGGAGATACTGGGGAATTTAATGTTGCAATATGCTCAGATATAGCTGGATTATATTCTGTAGAAGTTAATCTTAAATATAACTTTAGGGGGAAAACAAAAACGGAAACAACAGATGAGATGCAGTTCATAATTCGTTAAAAATAATAAATAATTACTTGGCAGCAGTTTCTTTGGAGACTGCTGTTTGCTGTGTACGAGATATTATCATATTGCGACAGCACAAAGACAGAAACCCTGCTGTGGGCTGACTTGACGAAGTTTTGAAATTAACGCATAATATATTGAAGGTTATGTATGCAACGTATGGTTTAAGAAGCATAGTACGATTGTTTACAAGTATCGTTATGATGCCAGACAGATAGCAAATATCGGGAATTAGTAACAGATTCACATGCCGGAATAAATATATTCAGGAAGCAATTACACCAGAAGGAAGAAACAAAGGAGAAACGCGTATGCAGGAAATAAAAGACTATAACGACAAAAATAAAATGTATGATATCATGAACACCACACAGAGTAATTACTCAAATATGCTGAAGAGACTACAGCAAAAGAAAAGCTTCTCAAACTTTGTAATTACCTATTACAGCATTGCCCTGATTGTTTATTCGCTTACAGCAGTGTTTTTTCCAGAAGTGTTCGATGAGAAATTATCAAGCTATTTCAATATAATATTGTCGATTGTTGTACTGACATATTCGCTGATTATTACAAATGCCAAATATTCCGAAAGGATTCAGGCAGCTGAACGAATTATGAATGAGGTGAAAGCCAGAAAAAGAGAACTTACAGATGATAATGTAGCGGAGAAACGCAGGGAATATGAAGAAGTTATATCAAAGGCTGAATACAGATCGGAAGTGGATTTCTTTCGCACATTGAAACAGAAATGCAAGAAAAACAATATACGCCTGTGTCATTACAGACAAGACCTGGGTGAAATGACAGATCGGGAAGAGGCCAAAAAACTTAAAGAATATCTGAGCGAAAATTTCCCTCTGACTCAACAGATCAAAATAATCGCCCAGCATATATGGGAAGGAATTATCATTCTGGTGCCAGCAGTCATTTTTATAGTCTGCTTTTGCGTATGATAGAAGAAAATGCCCCAATGATCAAGTAGATAGTAGTTTTGCTGGATCAGACTGCATTTGGCTTTAGACAGGGAAGTTTAGAATGGTTCAGACATTGTGTTTTTTGACCCGGCTCATTTTCCAGTGTTCTTGTGATTGGCAGGGCTGCAAAATAAGTTTTAAGGTAGAAATTCTTTAATATTTATTAAAATAATCACGATAGTGTCAAAAACGGTGCCGTTTTGTGCCGAATCAACGTAGCTTTTGGGTTGACGAATTTTGATTAAGTAGGTATATTATATATACGAATAAATCAAAAGTGGAGTGGAGCACATATGTATAAGAAAGCAGCACAGGGGTGGCTGAAACACTGGGATTTTATTCTTCTGGATGTCATTTGTCTGCAGATTGCGTTCATTATTGCCTATTTTCTCCGGCAGGGAGGCGGTAATCTGTATGCAGATCCGTTGTATCGCAGTGAGGCAATCAGCTTTATTTTATGCCAGATCGTAGTGGTCTTTTTCAGCCAGTCGTATCAGGGCATTCTCAAAAGAGGATACTACGGTGAATTTACCAAAACTGTAAAGCATGTTGGCATGGTGATGCTGTTGTCCATGGCATATCTTTTTGTTACACAGCAGTCAGGAGATTTTTCCAGAATCGTTTTCTTTATTACAGCAGGCATTTATCTGGCTATTGCCTACATTGTAAGAATTTTATGGAAGAAATGCGTGCTTAGGAGAAATCTTACAGATAAGCGCAAACGGTCTATGGTGTTGGTGGTGGCATCTGATGAGGTAGAAGTTACAATTCAGAGGATGCTGAGTGGACCAATTCAGGATTTTACAATCACAGGAATCGCTTTTATGGACGACAGCTTCAAAGGGGATATATTCAATGGAATTCCTGTCATTGGTAACATTGATACGGTTCAGGATTATCTCTGCCGTGAGTGGGTAGATGAAGTATTTGTAAAAGTTACAGATACACAGCCCTACCCGAGAAAGCTGATCGATGAGATCGTCACTATGGGATTAACCGTACACTTAAGCCTTGGTTCTGTAGAGCAGTCTCTGAGCGGTAAGAAATTTGTAGAAAAAATCGGAGATTATACAGTCGTCACTTCCAGTATCAACACAATTTCACCGAAGCAGATGTTCTATAAACGAGTTCTGGATATCACAGGAGGAATTGTCGGCTGTCTGGCTACATTATTACTGATCGTTATTATTGGTCCTATGATCTACATTAAATCACCTGGTCCGATTTTCTTCTCACAGGTTCGTATCGGTAAGAATGGTAAACGTTTCAAGATTTATAAATTCCGAAGCATGTATATGGACGCTGAGGCCCGCAAGGCAGAGTTGATGAGCCAGAACAAGATGGATGGCTTCATGTTCAAGATGGACTATGATCCACGTATCATCGGCAGTGAGAAAAAAGACAAAAACGGCAATCCGAAAGGAATTGGAAACTTTATCCGCAAGACTTCTCTGGATGAATTTCCGCAGTTCTGGAATGTCCTTAAGGGAGATAGCGGTATAATAGGAACAACCAAGAAAAACCTTGATTTTACAGGGGTTTCGCTGGCTTAGTCGAATTTTGTTATGATAATTTTTCTTTGTGTTGTGTCGATTGAGCGGGGGAACAAATATAAAAGAATGGTTTCTTGGATGCTTATTTTGACCCACACTGTAAGCTGAAAAATTATGATAAGGAGGTTTGACCTAGCCTGCGGATGCTCTTTAAAAAGAACATTCACAGGCTAGTCGTCGTGTTAAAGAACTTACCTAATAAAAACAAATAATTATGAGGAGTGTGTTGAAAATGGGAAGAAAATTATTAATTGTAGCCTCTAAAAGATATGGAGATTATGTAAAAGAGATAGCAGAGTCAATGGGTTGCTTTGAGGAAATCGCTTTTGTAGATAATGACAGAGAAGGAGCTATTGGAAAACTGGAGGATGTGGAAAGTTTTTATCCGGAATATAACTGTGCAATAGCTGCATGTGACGATGGAGTAGAAAGGCTTGAGTGGAACAAGAAATTGGAGGCACTTTACAATATTCCAGTTTTATTTCATATGGATTCTACTATTTCTCCATCAGCTAATTTAATGCCTGGCTGTATTGTTGAACCAAGAGCTGTTGTCGGCTGTGGAAATACTATTGGGCAGGCAGCAGTAATTGGAGCTAATTCTGTGATAGAGCCATATTGTCTAGTTGGAGATGGCTGCACATTGAAGTCTGGAACAATTGTAAAAAGCACCAGTGCATTAAATATAGGAACTGAAACAGAACAGGGAACAGTTTTATTTACACCACTGGAGAAACAGTAAAGAAGATAAATGAAAATTAATATATGAAAGGATGAAACCTTCCCGATTTTCGTGGGGGGGGTACACAATGAATAAAACGAATGAAAATAACAGGGAATTAAAACGTACACAACAGAATAGTACGCCGAATATACGATGGATGTTGGTCGGGTATGACCTGATCGTATATGCAGTAGTAGCAATTATACTACTGGTTATTTATGGTGGAATGGATAAGTTATCGTCTACGGGGATACTTCAACAAGTATGCTTATCTGCACTGTGTATTTTTGCAGCACGTCTTTTGGGTAAAATCTATGGACAGGTATGGAGATATGGTGGAATCCAGTGCTATATCCGTCTGTTATTTACCGACACTATCGCTTTTATAGTGTATCTGTGTCTGGAACTTATGCTTCCAGTTCAAAAAATTACATTTGCCAGAATGCTTTCTTTAGCAAGTTTGAATCTGTTAGGTGCTTTAGCATTGCGTATGATGTATCGCTACGCATATAAATGCGGAAATCAGAAAACAGTTGGAGGAAAAATTCTTTCTATATTATTACGTCTGTTTTCCGGTATGGAAGCTGGAAATGAAAAGGAAGTACAGAAAATTAAAGTTGCTATTATAGGTGCCGGACGAGTTGGCGTCGGTCTTGCAGAAGATCTTTTAAATAACTCAGAGGCGGCATATATACCGAGAGGGTTCATTGATGTCAATAAAGAAAAAGTTGGACGTGAAATACATGGTATCCCGGTATGGTCAGAAGATGAAGCTACTTTTCAGAAATTAGGGGAGTTTGAAGTACAGGAGATTATTTTTGCAATCCCATCAATGGATGCAGATAAGAAAAAAGCTCTTTATGAATATTACAAAAATGCAGGATATAAGTTGAAAGTTTATGATTATCCGACCATGTATACTGCAGGTGGAAAGAGGCATCTTAGAGAATTTGATATTGAAGAACTTCTGTTTAGAAAACCATTAGTAGTTTCTGACGAAAGAACAAATGCTTACTACAAAGACAAGATAGTACTTATTACTGGCGGTGGCGGTTCCATTGGATCAGAACTTTGCAGACAGTTGGCAAAGATGAATCCGAAGAAAATCATTATCTTAGATATTTATGAGAATGGTGCATATGATGTTCAGCAGGAATTGAAGATTGCCTATGGAAATAAACTGGATTTACAGATTGAAATTTGCTCTATTACTCATAGAAAAGCACTGGAAAAAGTATTTGAAAAATATCATCCGCAGATCATTATCAATGCAGCCGCTCATAAGCATGTTCCTTTGATGGAGCATAACTGTGTAGAAGCTATTTACAACAATGTATTTGGTACACAGAATCTGGTGGAGCTTTGTGAGGAGTATGGTGCAGAACGCTTTATGATGGTATCAACAGATAAAGCAGTTAATCCTACAAATGTTATGGGCGCAACTAAGAGAATGTGCGAGATGATTGTCCAGAGTGCAAGTACACACGGAAAAGTAAAATATAGTGCAACACGTTTTGGAAATGTACTTGGCAGTGCCGGATCAGTTATTCCGTTATTTAAACGCCAGATCGCTAATGGCGGACCGGTTACAGTTACAGATAAACGAATCATCAGATATTTTATGACAATTCCGGAAGCATCACAGCTTGTACTTCAGAGCGGTGCAATTGCCAATAATGGAGAGCTGTTCGTTCTGGATATGGGACAGCCGGTAAAGATTATGGATCTGGCAGAAAATATGATTCGTCTGTCCGGTGTACAGGGAATAGAAATTGTTGAAACTGGATTAAGGCCAGGAGAAAAGTTGTATGAGGAACTGTTAGTTAAGACAGAAGAACTCGATAAAACAGACAACAGTATGATTTTCATTGAAAGAGATAATGCACTGAGTAAAGAAGAAATCTATAAAAAGATTAATGTACTTAGAGATGCATGTGATACAGGTGATGATCTGATTGCAAAAGAAGCTCTCCGAAGTGTTGTTCCAACATTTAAAAGACCGGAAGACGTAAATAAAGAGATTGCTTAATAACAAGTTAATACATTCTGAAAAAATGAGATTAGGCGAAAAGAGGTAGAAAGTTATGTTTAAAGTAAATAATAAATTTGAAAAATTTGAGTCTAAAGTATGGTTGAGCAGCCCAACCATGCATGGTCCGGAAATTGAATATGTGAAAGAAGCGTATGAAACAAACTGGATGTCCACAGTTGGTAAGAATATCAATGAAGTAGAAAGAATGGCATGTGAATATATCGGCTGCAAATACGCAGTTGCATTATCAGCAGGAACAGCGTCCTTGCATCTGGCAATGAAACTGGCGGGTATTGAAGCATATGGTATGCCAAAAGTTGGGCATGGTGCATTAGAGGGAAAGAAAGTATTCTGCTCTGATATGACATTTGATGCAACCGTAAATCCGGTAGTTTATGAAGGTGGAGAGCCAGTATTTATTGATACAGAGTATGATACCTGGAATATGGATCCGGTTGCATTAGAAAAAGCATTTGAAATTTATCCGGATACAAAGGTTGTGGTTGTTGCGCACCTTTATGGAACTCCGGGTAAAGTAGATGAGTTAAATGCAATCATTAAAAAGCATGGTGCCGTTTTAGTAGAAGATGCAGCAGAATCTATGGGTGCTACATATAAAGGGGTACAGACTGGTACATTTGGAAAGTATAATACTATTTCTTTCAATGGAAATAAGATTATTACTGGAAGTGCTGGTGGTTGCTTCCTGACAGACGATGAGGAGGCTGCAAATAAAGTTCGTAAATGGTCTACACAGGCAAGAGAAAATGCTGCATGGTATCAGCATGAAGAACTTGGATACAACTATCGTATGAGTAATGTAGTTGCTGGTGTAGTGCGTGGTCAGTTCCCTTATTTGAACGAACATATTGCACAGAAGAAAGCAATTTATGAGAGATATAAAGAGGGATTAAAAGGACTGCCAGTATCTATGAATCCGATGGATCTGGAAAATTCTGAACCAAACTATTGGCTGTCTTGTCTGATTATTAATAAGGAAGCCATGTGCAAACAGGTTCGTGGCGAGCAGGATGTGTGCTATGTAAAAGAAACAGGAAAGTCTTGCCCGACAGAGATTCTGGAAGCAATTGCATCTATTAATGCTGAGGGGCGTCCAATTTGGAAACCAATGCATATGCAGCCGATTTATCGTTTGAATCCATTTGTTGTCAGAGATGGAAACGGACGTGCCAGATCAAATGCGTATATTGCAGGCGGAGTAGCTGATGTAGGTATGGATATTTTTACAAGAGGATTATGTCTGCCAAGTGACAATAAAATGACAGCAGAGCAGCAGGATAGAATTATTAAAGTAATAAAGGCTTGCTTTGAATAAGGAAGTGTTTTAGGAGAGATTTATGAAGAAAGAAAAAAATCATAAATTGTACCGTAAAATGGGATTTTACGAAAGATACATAAAAAGAGCGATTGATATTTTTTGCTCTGGATTGGCAATTATTGTATTCTGTTGGCTGTATGCAATCATCGCTCTGCTGGTTCGAATCAAACTGGGAAGTCCAGTGTTGTTTACTCAATATAGACCTGGACTGATTGATCCGAAAACGGGAAAAGAACGAATTTTTAAAATGTATAAATTTCGGACTATGACAGATAAGAAAGATGCAGAGGGAAACTTGCTGCCCGATGAAGTGCGTCTGACAAAATTTGGTGCATGGCTTAGATCTACCTCTTTGGATGAACTGCCAGAAGCATTTTGCATTTTAAATGGCACGATGACACTGATAGGGCCACGTCCGCAGTTAGTTCGAGATATGGTGTTTATGTCAGAAGAACAAAGAATGCGTCATACTGCAAAACCTGGATTGTCTGGGCTTGCACAGATAAGTGGCAGAAATGCAATTTCATGGGATAGAAAATTGCAGTATGACTTGGAGTATATAGAACATGTTTCTTTTAGGCGTGATTTAAAAATTCTTTTTAAAACTGTTGAAAAAGCATTTATTAAGCAGGAGGGAATTACAGAAGAAGGTAGTGTAACTGCTGCAGATTATGGGGATTATCTTCTCCAAACAAAACAGATAAGTAAAGAAGAATACGATAAAAAACAGAACGAAGCAAAAGAACTACTAAAAGGATTGAAGTAATGAACGAGTTAGTTTCAATAATAATGCCCTCATATAATACTGCGAAATTTATTAGTAAGACAATAGAATCTGTATTAGAGCAAACATACAAAAATTGGGAACTGTTGATAGTTGATGATTGTTCAACTGATAATACAGATGAGATTGTATCGAAGTATGATGATGACCGAATTATTTATTTAAAAAACAAAAAAAATTCTGGTGCTGCTGTATCAAGAAATAAAGCATTAAAAAATGCAAAGGGTAAGTGGATTGCATTTTTGGACAGTGATGATTTATGGTATCCGACTAAGCTGGAAGAACAAATAAAGTATATGAAAAAAAATAAATACTCTTTTTCATATACTAGTTATGAAGAAATTGATGAAAATAATGTGACGAATGGAGTGAAAGTAACCGGACCTAAGAAGATTACGAAAATGGGAATGTATCGTTATTGTTGGCCGGGGTGTTTGACCGTAATGTATGATGCGGAGAAGATTGGCAAAATACAGATTGCAGATATTAAAAAGAATAACGATTATGCCATGTGGCTGAAAGTAATCAAAAAGGCAAACTGTTATCATTATGATAAAGTGCTGGCACAGTATAGAAAACGGTCAGGATCAATATCTAATCATGGCTATTTAAAATTAGTAAAGTGGCACTATAAGTTATTCAAGGAAGCAGATAATAAGAATAGTATTGCATCGTTATTTTTGACTTTACAAAATTTAATTTATGGATGCTGGAAAAAGGTGCGGTACGTTAAAAAGGTGAGTTAATTATGGGTTTGAATGATATGCTGCGTAAAATGGCTGTTCTTTTGGAAAGAAGGCAAGACGCATTATTCTCATATGATGTCAGTAAACAAAAAAAATACATTGCTAAATTAGGAAATCCACGAGATGAGATTGAAAGATCGTATTTTCAGTATAAGTGTCAGATGCAGTTTAATGGAAAAGGAATCACTTTTTTGTTAAATCTGGTTTCATTTCCAGTGGCGATTCTCTACTGGTTCAAATATGGAAAAAAGGTTCAGGTGAATCGGCTAGAGCATAAAAACTTGGTATTTTTTAGAGATGGTAAACCGGAAAACATTTTGCCAAAGTCTTTGAAAAAAAGGTATAAAGCAATTGAAAGTAATCCGGTAGAAGGAACTTTATTAACTGCAAAAGATAAAAAGTTTATAAAAGGAATAATATGTAGATATCCATTTTCTTGGCAGTTTATTTTAAAATGTTTGATTAAAATTGGAAGATATAGTTTTGCCATTGAAGAATATTCACCTGAAGCAATAGCGGTTTGTGCGGAATACTCTTTTACGTCTTCAGTACTGACAGCTTACTGTAAACAAAGAAATATCAAGCATATAGATGTCATGCATGGAGAAAAAATGTACTATATGAGAGATTCGTTCTTTAAATTTGATGAATGCTATATTTGGGATGAATACTATGGAAAAATATTAGCTTCTATGAAGGCAGATAAAAATCAGTTTGTTGTTGAAGTTCCGGCTTCTTTGAAATTCGATGGAGAGCTGATCAGAACACAGAAATATGATTATACATATTATTTAGGTGCAGAATCGGAAGAGGTATTAAAGGAAATATCAAAAATATTGGAACAGTTATATAAGAGTGGAAATAAAATTTCAATACGTCCACATCCGAGATATTCTAATATGGATATTGTTAAAAAGATATTTACTTTTGCAGATGTAGAGGATACAACCCAAACTTCGATAGAGCAATCTTTATTACAATCTGGTGCTGCAATTTCGCTTTATTCAACGGTATTGAATCAGGCATTATGCAATTCAATTCCAATAATAATAGATAATATGAGTAATCCTGAAAATTTTAACAAATTGAAAGAATTGGGATATGTTTGTCTTTATAAGGAACATAGACTTTTATCAGAAGTATTGGAGAAAAGCGTATGATAGGAAAAATTATAAAAAAAATACGAACAGGTTTTTATACAAATCTATGTAAAAAAACAGCCAAGCAATATGGAAAGGGATTACATATAAACCATTGGAGTAAATTTACATCTAAGACTTATATCGGAGATAATTGTCATTTTAATGGGATGAAAGTTACAGGAAATGGAAATGTTACTATTGGAAATAATTTTCATTCAGGAGGAGGAATATTGATATTAACCTCTAATCATAACTATGAGGGAAAATCTATTCCTTATGACGAAACGACTATAGACGGTGATGTCGTGATAGAAGATAATGTTTGGCTTGGGCAAAATGTTACAATTTTACAAGGGGTTAAAATTGGTGAAGGGGCTATTATTCAAGCTGGAAGCGTTGTTGTATCGGATATTCCATCATGTTCAATTGCAGGAGGACATCCGGCGAAAGTATTTAAAATGAGAAACGAACAACATTATTATGAATTGAAATCAGAAAACAAATTTTTTTAGGTGACGATATAAATGAAAGTAATGATTATTGCTCCGTATATATATGATGACAATATAATTGAATTTACTAAAAATAAGACTGGATTTGGAATAATGGTTCAAAATATAGTAAGTTCAGTGGCTGAATTAGAAAATGTTGTTTTATTAACACGAGTTATTACAAAGGGAAAAAATGAAAAGAATTTTAAAATCCTTTCTCATACATGGGGACAGTTCTTTTCTAATGCAAAATTAAAGGATTGGTTAATAGGAATAAAAGCATTTTTTGCGAATGGTGTTACAGTAAAAGATAAAGCCAGACATGTTTTTTATGAAGTGGATGGCGGATATGTTAGAAAACAAATTCAAAAGGAAAAACCGGACATAGTTCATATACATGGTATAGGAACTATTACAGAAAGCTATATTAGAATTTGTGAGGAAATGAAAGTAAGGTATACAGTTACTTTACATGGTTTAATTGGTTTGAATGATTCAGTTTCTGCACCGGCATACGAAAAGCAGATAGAACGTGATTTTTTAATAAAAGCAGAAAAAAATAATATACCAATTAGTGTGATTAGTAGTGGTATGAAAGCCAGAATAGAAGAAAAGTATTTAGGAAAAAAAGCAAATAATATCACTGTTATCACGAATGGAACGAAAAAAAGCGACGAAAATGATACAAAGTTTATTCGAGAAGAAGGCACTTTAACGCAAGAAAAGTTTCAAGAATATTATAGCGATTGTTTGAAGCAGAATGATTTATATCCAAAGTTGAGTGATACATATGCTTATTTGCAGTATAGCAAAAAAAATGGTAAGAAAATTCTCTTTTTCGTGGGAAATATAACCAAAAACAAAAATCAAATGCAAGCAGTAGAAATATTAAAAAATACAAAAGTATTTGAAAATATCCTGTTGGTGCTTTGGGGAAGAGAAGTAGATAATGGAGAAGTCCGAAAAAAAATTGCGGAATATCAATTACATAAAAATGTTATTTTAGGCGGATTTAATGATCGAATGGATATTTTTTGGAAATTCTGTGATGTAAATTTATTTTTGAGTTTAAATGATGGATTTGGCTTGCCTATTGTTGAGGGATATATGCATGGAGTACCATGCGTTACCTTTGAGGATTTAGATGCAACACAGGATTTATATTATCCGGAGGCAATGTTAAAAGTAAAGGATAGAAGTAATGAATCAGTTACAGATACATTAAAGATAGCATTGGATAAAAATTGGAAATATGAAGAGATTATTGAAATCGGTAATATGTTTTCGATTGATATTATGTCTGAAAAATATGTGAATTGGTACAAAGAGGTCATGGCGTAGTCAAAGCCTTAGAAAGATTATTGATGTGAGGGAAAATAATGAATGAAGGAATAAATAATAGACGAAAAAAGAAGATAAGTTTGATGGAAATTTTTATCCCATTGTTTTGCCTGATCAATCAGTATGAAATTGCAGGTCTTCATTTAGGGTTAATTTGTGTAATTGCTGTTGTAGCTATTTATTTTATAAAGTATAGAGAATTTTATTTATATAAACCTTTATTTATCTTCTTCTTATTTATGATAGTGCATGATTTTTTCAGGATGTTTATAACTGGATTTAATACAGGACTCTGGGTAGAGAGAGTTTTATACTTATTAATATTATCGTGTATATATAAAAAAGTTGATGAGGAAAATTTATTTAGGGTCTGGGAAATTATAGGAATCATTGTTATGGCTGGAATTTTTTACCAATCTTTCCAGGTATATATATTGGGACAATCAGTGTCTACAATTAATATATTTCCATTTTTGCAGTCAAATAGCGAAAATTATTTATTGGGTTATGATAGACCACATTCTTTCTTTTTAGAACCGGCAGCATACTGTACATGGATATTACCGCTTTTATGTATGTGTATGAAAAGAAAAAAGCATATTTGGATGGTATTTATTTCGATAAGCATTTTATTATCGACATCTTCAACGGGAATATTAATGACCGGAGTAATATGGCTGTTTTATTCGTTTGTAAGTGCCAGAAGCGAAGGGAAATATTTTAATTCGTTAATGATAGTAGGTGTTTTGATAATAGGTATAGGAGCATTTTCAAACTTGAGTATTTTTTCAACGGCATTAAATAAGTTGATGAATATTTCGGTTACAAATACATCTAATTCAGTTAGGCTTGTGTTGGGATTTCAATTGTTTTGGGCTGCGCCTTTGATCTATAAAGTATTAGGAATACCATATATGAATGTAGAGAATTATATGCGTTCTGGAGAAGTGGCATTAAGTAAATATAAATTAAGTCTTAATCTTTCATATTTGGGCTTTGTTAATGCTATTGGAAATTGTATGTTAATTTACGGTGTATTTGGATTGCTTTTATATTTGAAACTTTTTTGGAATATATGGAAAGAATCAGATTTATATAGTAAATGTTATGTTTTAACATGTATCATTTCAATATTTGGTCAATCGGTATTTTGGAATAGTCTTTTCGTAACGCAATTTGCGGTGATGTTATGCTCAGTAGAAAGGACATCATTTATTAGAGTGACGTTGGGTCAAGGAGTAACGAGCAATTCATATGAATAAGAAATATAAATATTTATCGAAAAATTTTATTTTATTTGGGATAAGTAGTTTTGGTCCTAAGATAATAGCATTCCTTATGGTTCCTTTATATACTAATTGTTTATCTACAGCAGACTATGGAATCGGGGACATAGTAAGTACTTCTGCCAATTTGGTATTACCAATCGTTATCCTTTGCATCGAAAGTGCAATATTAAGATTTTGCTTTGATAAAGAGTATGAATCCGATGAAGTAATATCAAGCGGGTTATTTGTTTGCCTGAAAGGAATGGTATTATGTGCTATTTGTACAATTATAATAGGAATACTTCCTTTCTTTAAAATTAATACATCATATTTAGTCGCATTTTATTTAATGGTATTGTCTACAGGGCTGTATAATGTACTGACTAATTATGCCAGAGGTATTGATAAAGTACAATATATGGTTGAAATGAGTTTGATTACCACAATAGCATCATGTGTATTAAATGTTGTTTTGTTGGTTGTGCTGAAGTGTGGGTTAAATGGATATTTAATAGCTAATTACCTGGGAACCTTTATGGCTGTAGCTTGGGGATCTGTACGACTGAAAATACATAAACACATTAAGTTTAATAAAGTAAATAAAACTACAGTTAAGGAATTGCAAAAATTTGGGTTTCCGTTAATTTTTAATAAAATTGGTTGGTGGATTAATAGTTCATCGGATAGATATATTGTTACATGGATTTTAGGTGCAACTGCGAATGGAATTTATACGGTATCATATAAAATACCGACTATGCTGACTGCATGTAGTGATATATTTACGCAGGCATGGCAGTTATCAGCCATAAAAGATTTTGATCCAGAAGATAGTGATCATTTTGTTGCTGATATGTATGAGGCATATAATGGTTTTTTAGTTTTGTGTTGTTCAATGTTAATTATATTAACTATTCCATTTGCACATATTTTATATGCAAAGAGCTTTTTTGTAGCATGGAAATATGTTCCTCCATTGATGATTTCTTTCGTCTTTGGTGGTTTGGCTGGCTTTTTAGGGAGCATTTTTACAGCAGTAAAAGATACTAAAATATTCTCATATTCAACTATGATAGGTGCAGTCGTAAATACCATATTAAATTTTGTATTAGTGTCTTATATTGGTGTAATGGGTGCTGCAGTTGCAACACTTGTGTCTAACATTGTTATTTGGCTAGTTAGATTACAAAGAAGTAAAAGGTATATACATATACGAGTGAATTTTCTAAAACATACAATAATGTATATCTTGTTAGTTGTACAATTCATAGTCTGTTTAGGTGGATTTACTATAGTGCCTGTAATAATACAATTAATCATTCTTGTTGCTTTGATTGCTGCTAATAGAAAATTGATAATTAATATAATGAGAAAAGGAAAAATAATGTTAGCAAAATATTTACATCGTTAGGAGAAATAAATTATGAAAACAATAGGAATAATTACATATCATCATTATTATAATTACGGTACAATGCTGCAGGCTCTTGCCTTGCAGGAAAAGGTAGAACAACTAGGCTATCAGGCAGAGTTAATAGATTTTAAACAAGATAATTCTCTATCAAGATATGAAATGCTTAAATTAAGAATAAAAAGAATGCCAGTGTATATTAAAGAAAGAAAAAAATATCGAGCGTTGGCTGATTCGAGAGAAAAAATAAAGGAAAAGAATGAATTATTTGAACAGTTTTATAAAACATATTTGCATGTAGGAAAAAAGAAATATACAACTACACAGCAGTTAATGGAAAATCCACCAGTATATGATGGATATGTAGTAGGTAGTGACCAGACTTGGAATCCTTTTGTTGCGAACTCGCCGGAAGCATTTTTTTTGCCATTTGTTGAAAACAAATCGAAAAAAGGCAGTTATGGTCCGAGCTTAGCGGTAAAATCATTATCTGACGAGAAAGAAAAGGAATATAGAAAAAAATTATCTAATTTTTCCTTTTTATCATGCAGAGAGCAGGATGGAGCGCAATTGTTAAGCCGTATTACACAAAAAGAAGTTAAATGTGTATTAGATCCAACATTGTTATTATCTGCTAAAGAGTGGGGAAAATATTGCGAGTTTGAGATACCTAAAGAGCCATATATTTTGGTTTATTTTTTGGGAGAAAAATCAGAACATAGAAGGGCTGTAGAAAAGATACAAAAATTAACAAATTGGAAAATAATAAGTCTTCCGGCAGCATATTTAGAAATGGAAAATAATGATTATAAAAAAGTATGGGGAGGTCCTAAAGAATTTTTATCATTGATAAGAGGGGCTGCTTTAATTTGTACAGATTCATTTCATGGAACTATGTTTTCGATAAATTTCCAAAGAAATTTTTTCTCTTTTTGTAAAAGCAGTGATTCAGAGGAATCATCTGAAAATTCCAGATTATATAGTGCTTTAAATATCTTTGGATTATCAAATAGAATAATTCATAATATGGATAATTTGACTGCAGAAGATATTTCTATAGATTACAAAAATGTGATTCCGATTTTGGAGGAACAGAGAAGGGATTCGATTGAGTATTTAGAAAACATGTTATTCGAGATGACGAAAGGATAAAAAATGAAAGTTGCTATTCGGGATGATGATACATCATATTTTACAAAACCTAAAGATTTACAAAGAGCATATGATTTTTTAAATGAGGATGATTGTGTATCTCTTTCAGTTGTGCCGTATACGGTTCCAGTTCATAGAGATGATGTGTTTCCATATGGAAAAGAAATTGGAATGGGATATTATGATATAGCTGAAAATACAGAATTATTAGAATATTTAAAGGAAAAATATAAACAGGGAAAAGTTGATATATTGTTACATGGCTATTCACATGAATATCAGCTAAGTGAAAACAAATGGCTTGCTGAAATGAAATGGAAAAGTAGTAGTCAATTAAAAGAGGAAATACCGAAAGGAAAAAAACATTTAGAGAAATTGTTAGGTATGAATATATCAGTATTTGTTGCACCTAATAATAGTATTGATAAAAAAGCTATTTCAGTATTAGAAGATCTTCAAATGAATTACTCTGGCATTATTGGGGTGAGAGATAGAAAAGTAAATTTAAGATATATATATAATTTTATAATTCGTTGGGGATTTAGGATAGTAAAAAAAGTACAGTATCCAGGTATTATGAACTATGGAAAGCATAAAGAACTGAATGCATACACAATAGATAATTATGAACGGCTGATTTATGAGTACCATATTTGCAAAGCAAGAAAAGTGCCATTTGTTATATATACTCATTATTGGCAATTAAATACAGATGAAAAAGCGAAAAAGTTAATTAAACAAATATATAATTATGTAATTAAAGATGGTGCAGAAATAGTTCCTTTAAGTGAGTGTTTTAAATAATATGATAAATTTTGATTTTAAAGAAAAATGTTACTCTTGTTCAGCATGTGCAGAAGCTTGTCCAACCAAAGCAATATCATTTGATGAAAACATACATCCAGAAATTGATTTGCAAAAGTGTATTAATTGCAATAGATGTGAAAGAGTATGTATTGAATTGAATAAACCTGAAGATATAGAAGAACTGAATTGTATTGAGGGATATATAGTTAAAAACAAAAACAATGAAATCAGAAAAGTAAGTTCGTCAGGCGGTGTTTTTTTTCAAATAGCACAAAAAGTATTAGAAATGGACGGATATGTTTGTGGTTGTATATATGATGACGAGTTTATGCCCAAACATATTGTTTCTAATGAGATAGAAATTTGCAAAAAAATGATGGGATCAAAATATGTGAAAAGTGATTTAAATGATTGCATAGTGAAAATCAAGCAGATTGTAGAAAAGGGAAAAATAGTACTTTTTTCAGGAGTCCCATGTCAAGTTGCAGCAGTAAAAAAGTGTGTTAAAAGTGATAAATTAATTACGCTGGCAGTTGTATGTCATGGATCTATAGAACGTAAAATATGGAAAAAATATTTAGCTGAAGAAGAAAGAATGAGTGAAAGTTCAATTATTAAAGTGTCTATGAGAGATAAAACAAAAGGATGCTTAAATTATGGATTGAAGTTTCAATTTAAGAATGGAACTGAACATATAACGTTTAGAAAAAATGATGGTTACTTTTTGAAATGCTTTACAGATGGTTTGTTTGAAAGAAATAGATGTTTGAGTTGCGAATATAAGGGACAGAATATTATGAGTGATCTATTGATAGGAGATGCGTGGGGAATGGAAAAAGTATGTCCCGAATTTACAGATAGTCTTGGGTGTTCGGCAGTATTAGTGTTGACTGAAAAAGGAAAAAAAATTTTTAATGAAGTAGAAAAATACTTTTTAATTAGAAATGTAGATAGCCAAGAAATAATTCGTAATAATCCAAGAATTATATTACCAGCGCCACGAAATACTTTTCAGAAGAGTTTTGAAAAGAAGTTAGAAAAGTCAAATGCGAATATTCATTTCTGGACAGAAAAGTATGCAAAACCAACTATTTTGAATCGTATAAAATGGAAAGTATTGGGAGGAGAAAATTAAAATGTTTAGTATAAAAAAGATGTTGGTAGATTTATATGATAGTAGAACGGCTCAGTCATGTAGTGCTTCTATTGGAGATATAATGAATTTAAGAAGAAATGTAGAACATAATCAGTTTCTAGCTACTACGAGGTATTTGGATATAAAGGATTATGTAGAATATAATAAACAAACATTTGTATGGCAAAATACGGTTAGTAGGGCAGCATATGGTAATAAACATCGGGAGGAAGATGGGAACATGGCTTTCTCAAAATTAATTACATCATATCAAAGCAAAGGATATGATCCGAATTCTTTATTTATAGTAGATAAGGATATGAGGCTTCTCGATGGTAATCATAGAATGGGGATGAATTTATATACAGATCAACATAAAATAAATGTTCGAGTTTTGAAGAGAAAAAGCAAAAATCCAGGTAATTTGGATTGGTATTTACAAAAGAAAATATCGGCAGATTTTTTGAAAAAAGTCTATAATGCATATTTACAAATACAAGAATGGTTAATTGAAACGGGAGATACTTTTTGTTGTATTGTGCCTGAAATTGAAAAATTATCCGAATTGGATTTAATGGTTAATATAAAAAGTGTACACAGATATAGATTACAGAGTCCATTATTCGTGGGGGGGGGCATAAAGCTTAATCAAGCAGGAAAACTTATACAGTTTACGTTAGATGAACCAGAATACATGATTGAGGATAGTAAAGCTGTATCAAAAAGGATAAGAGATATAAAAAATATTTTGGAAATGAGATATGGTATGGAATTTGTTTCACAAATTTATTTTTCACAATCTTGTCTTGAGGGTAAGGAAATTTTTGATAAAATAAAGAACGATTTTATAGAATAAAAGTGAGTGGATTAAATGGAAAAGTTTATATTGATAGCCACATGTACATATGTAAAAAATGAATAAAAGAATAGTGTCATCATTTGTTAAAATAGGTATAAAAAATTGGAATAAACTGAGAGAGTATCTTAGAAAATAGATTTGAGGTGATTTTAGATGAAAAAACTGATTTTAATAGGAGCTGGTGGACATGCAAAGTCAGTTGCAGATTCAATTAATAAATCAGAATATGAATTATGTGGATTCATAGATAGCAACAAAAAAGGTATGCATATGGGATTACCAATCTTGGGTACGGGACTTGAAGATATTCCAAATTGTGAAAAATATAGTTATTTTGTTTCTATTGGAGATGTTGGATACCGTAAGTTATGGTTTGACAGAATTAGAGAACGAAGATTGAACATAATCAATATTATTGATTCTTCAGCAATTATATCGGCCAGTGCAAAAATGGGAATAGGGAATTTTGTAGGTAAAATGGCAGTAATAAATGCTGATGCAGAGATAGGAAATAATAATGTTATAAATACAAAGGCTTTGATTGAACACGAATGTAAAGTGGGTGATCACAATCATTTATCAACAAATTCTGTCATAAATGGAAATGTAATTGTAGGAAATAGTGTTTTTTTGGGCAGTTCATCTGTGTGTAACGGTCAATTGAAAATCGGTTCCAATGCAATTATTGGTTCAGGTAGTGTGATTATTAAAGATATACCGGAGAAAGTAACTGTAGTAGGTGTACCTGCTAGAGTTATAAAGAGGAGAGATTAGAAATGAGTGATATTCAAATTGTTGCAGAGATTGGCTGCAATCATAATGGAAGTGTTGAATTGGCAAAAAAAATGATGAAAAAAGCGAAAGAAGCTGGAGCAGATGCAGTTAAATTCCAAAGTTTTGTGCCAGAAAATCTTGTTTCAAGATATGCCCCTAAAGCCGAATATCAGAAAAAAAATGATGGAAATGGTTCACAGCTAGATATGTTAAAAAAATTGGCATTAACGGAAACTGAATACTTGGAATTGGTACAGTATGCTTCTACTTTAGATATTCAGATTTTTTCTACGCCATTTGATTTTGAATCTTTTTCATTTTTGCAAAAAATCGGTCAGAATATATGGAAAGTACCATCAGGAGAGATTACAAATCTTCCTTATTTACAGAGGGTAGCAGCAATTGAATGTCAAAATAAACAAGTAATTCTATCGACAGGAATGTCTACAATTGATGAAGTTAAATATGCAATAAATGTTTTGCAACAAAGTAAAGACACAAGTTTTACGGTATTACATTGTAATACACAATATCCAACAGAGCCGGAAGATATGAATTTGCTTGCCATGAATAAGCTTCAAGAATTAGCACCAGATTGGAAAATCGGACTTTCAGATCATTCAGAAGGAATTGTTGCTTCTCTTGTGGCTGTTGGATTGGGAGCTAAATTTATCGAAAAACATTTTACTTTAGATAAAGCTATGCCAGGACCTGATCATAAAGCGTCTATTACACCAGAAGAACTAAAAGAATTGTGTGTAGGTGTGCATAAAGCTGAAATTATGCTTGGAAATGAAACGAAAGAAGTGACTGAATCTGAACGAAGCAATATATTCGTTGCAAGAAAATCTATTGTAGCAAAAAGAAAAATCATGAGAGGCGAAATGTTTTCCGAAGAGAATATCACTTGTAAAAGACCAGGAAATGGAATTTCTCCGATTCATTGGTATGAGGTGTTGGGGAAAGAAGCTGAAAAAGATTTTGAAATAGATGAATTGATTTCTTGTAAAGGAGTGAATAGAGAAGATGAATAATTTAGCAATAATACCTGCAAGAAGCGGTTCGAAAGGCTTGAAAGATAAAAATATAAAATTATTAAATGGAAAACCGTTAATTGCATATAGCATAGAAGCAGCGAAGAAATCAGAGATTTATTCACACATATTGGTTTCTACGGATTCTGAAAGATATGGCGAGATTGCAATACAATATGGAGCAGAAGTACCTTTTTACCGATCAGAAGAAAATGCATCAGATGTAGCGTCATCATGGGATGTTGTAAAAGAAGTATTGAAAAAATATCAGGAGATGGGAATTGTATTTGATACATTTACGCTTTTACAGCCAACATCTCCATTGCGAAAGTACGAAGATATAAAAAAAGCTTATGAATTATTTAAAGAGAAAGATGCAATAGCGGTTGTATCAGTTTGTGAAATGGAGCATTCGCCATTGTGGAGTAATACTTTACCAGAAAATAATTCGTTATCCGGATTTTTGCGGGCAGACAGTAATAAACAAAGACAGAAATTAGAAACGTTTTATAGGATAAATGGGGCAATTTATATGGCAGATGTGAAGGCTTTTTTGGAAAATACAAATCTGTATAGAGAAGATTGTTACGCATATAAAATGCCGGCAGAGCGCAGTATAGATATAGATACAGAACTTGATTTTAAAATTGCCGAAACTATTATAAATCAGTAAAAGAAGGTTAGTATGGGAAAGTATAGAGTAGCGTATGCGACTGGTTCAAGAGCAGATTATGGAATAGTAAAAAATTTTTTAAGATTATTAGATAATGACAAAGATATTGAGTTTTCAGTATTGGTTACAGGCTCACATTTAGAAGATAAGTTTGGTCACTCTGTAGATATAATACGACAGGATGGATTTAAAATCGATTTGGAGATTCCGCTAAATATAGAGAATGACAGTAATGCGAATGTGATGCATTGCATGGCAACAGCTTTAGATTGTTTTGGAAATTATTTTGAAAATAATAAATTTGATTTATTAATTATACTTGGAGATAGATATGAAATGATGGCGGTTGCGATTGCAGCAGCTATGCAAAGAATCCCAATTTTGCATTTACATGGTGGGGAAGTTACATATGGCAATTATGATGAATTTATACGTCATTCTATTACCAAAATGAGTCAGTATCATTTTACCAGTACAGAAGAATATAGAAAACGTGTAATACAGTTGGGAGAAGATCCTAAAAGAGTATTTTATCTTGGGGCATTAGGGGCAGAAAATTGTTGCAAGATAGATGAAGAGAAAGTAATTGAAAAAGTAAAAGAACTTATTCCACAAAAATATTGGGTTGTAGCTTTTCATCCCGAAACACTAACTGATGTGAAAATGGAAGATCAGGTGAAAGAAGTATTGACTGCATTGCAGGAAAATATGAATGGAATGAGTGTTATTTTTATGGGGACGAATGCAGATACAAAATCTGATATCATACGTTCTTCATGGCTCAATTATGTGGATGAACATGAAAATGCGTATTATTATGAAAACTTGAATGTAGATTCGTTTTTATATTTAGTAAAAAATTCTGTGGCATTAATAGGAAATTCGTCATCTGGAATTATTGAAACACCGTCATTAGGAAGGTATACAATTAATATTGGAGATAGACAAAGAGGACGAGTACATGGTAACAGTGTTATTGATGTCACTTGCGACAGTAGTATGATCGGTCAGGCAATGAAAGAGATTACCGGGAAAAATGAAAAAATAATTAATCCGTATTATGTAGAAAATACTGCAGAAAATTATTATAAAAAGACAAAAGAAATTTTAGAAAATGGAACGTCCATTTTAAAGGAATTTTATGATATAGTCTAAAATTCAGTAGAAACAGAAGTGTAAAGCAGGAGGTATGCGAATATGAAAATTGCAGTTGCAGGAACTGGATATGTGGGATTATCCATAGCTACTTTGTTATCGCAACACCATGAAGTGATGGCAGTAGATATTATTCCAGAAAAAGTAGAATTAATAAACCAAAAAAAATCTCCAATTCAGGATGAATATATTGAAAAATATCTGTCAGAGAAGAAATTGCATCTAACGGCAACATTAGATGCAAAATCAGCGTATAAAGATGCGGACTTTGTAGTTATTGCTGCTCCCACAAATTATGACAGTAAGAAAAATTTCTTTGATACATCAGCAGTAGAAGCTGTGATCAAGTTGGTTATTGAATATAATCCAGATGCGATTATGGTTATAAAATCGACAATTCCAGTAGGATATACAGCAAGTATTAGAGAAAAATTTCATTGTGACAATATTATTTTTAGCCCTGAGTTTTTGCGTGAATCTAAGGCATTGTACGATAATCTATATCCGTCAAGAATTATTGTGGGAACGGATATTCAAAATGCTAGACTTGTAAAGGCTGCGAATACATTTGCCGGATTATTACAGGAAGGTGCTATTAAAGAGAATATTGATACTTTGATTATGGGATTTACAGAAGCGGAAGCAGTGAAGTTATTTGCTAATACATATCTGGCTCTCAGAGTATCATATTTTAATGAGCTTGACACATATGCCGAAATGAAAGGGTTGAACACACAGCAGATCATTAACGGTGTGTGTCTTGATCCAAGAATTGGATCACATTATAATAATCCGTCATTTGGATATGGTGGTTATTGCTTACCAAAGGATACTAAACAGCTTTTGGCTAATTATGAAGATGTTCCACAGAATATGATGTCTGCTATTGTTGAATCAAATAGAACCAGGAAAGATTTCATAGCAGATCGTGTTTTACAGAAAGCAGGGTATTATGCTTATGATGATGAAAATACTTATGATGCTTCTATGGAAAAAGAGGTTGTGATTGGTGTATATCGTCTTACTATGAAATCAAATTCAGATAATTTCCGCCAGTCTTCTATACAGGGAGTTATGAAGAGAATCAAGGCTAAAGGAGCATCTGTTATTATTTATGAGCCAACATTGGAAGATGGAAGCACTTTCTTTGGAAGTAAGGTTGTGAATGATTTGGATAAATTTAAGGAGCAGAGTCAGGCAATCATTGCAAATAGATATAATGACTGTTTAGATGATGTGAAAGATAAAGTATATACAAGGGATTTATATAGACGGGATTGATACTATTTTGCATGGAGGAAGTAAATAATGAACATAGAAATGAATGAAACATACGCAAGAGATACTTCAACCGTATGGGAACATGAGATAATTAGTTCTGCATCGGATTTGAAAGAATGGATTAAATATGAAGGTGCGAAATATCCAAAGAGAACATTAGTGGGGGGGGGTATTTCCGCTAACGGAAAACGATGCTATTTTTAAGTATCAAAAAAGACTTAGAAAAACGGAATATTACCTTAATACTGGAAAAAAATGGATGTACTATTTGAGCTTGGTCAAATTAAATAGATTAAGATTTAAATATGGTATGAAAGTTAGATTGAACAGTTGTGGAAAGGGGTTATGTATAGTCCACTTAGGCTCTATTATAACTAATGGAGATGTTGGTGAAGATGCAAGGCTATTTGTAAATTCTGCAATTGTATCAAATGGTGGTGGCGAAAGAGAACCAAGACTTGGAAATCATGTTACATTATTTACAAATGCAGTAGTATGTGGAGATGTCAAAATAGGAAACAACAATATTATAGGGGCTAATTCTGTTGTGACAAAAAATTTTGAAGAGTCCAATATTATTATTGCAGGAACACCTGCAAAAAAAATAAAGAATAGATTGTTAGAATAATAGAGAATACAATGATAAGAATGGGGAGATTGAAATGTGTGGAATAGTTGGTTTTACTGGAACACAGCAGGCAGCACCTATTTTATTAAATGGTCTGTCTAAATTAGAGTACCGAGGGTACGATTCGGCTGGAATCGCTGTGCGAGATGGGGAGCGTTTGGCACAGGTGGTTAAAGCCAAGGGAAGATTAGGCAATCTGATTGAAAAAACAGATGAAGGAAAAGCACTGATAGGAACATGTGGAATCGGACATACACGTTGGGCAACACATGGAGAGCCAAGTCAGATTAATGCACATCCGCATGTATCTGGAAATTGTACAAGATCAGGTTCTGGAGAAGTAGAATCAGAAGTAGTTGGCGTACACAATGGTATTATTGAAAATTATACAGAACTTAAAGAAAAATTATTAAAGCATGGTTATACTTTTTACAGTCAGACTGACACAGAGGTAGTAATTAAATTAGTGGACTATTATTATAAGAAGTATAATCTCGGACCGATTGATGCGATTGCTAAAACGATGGTTCGTGTGCGTGGTTCATATGCCCTGGAACTTATGTTCAAAGATTATCCGGGAGAAATTTGGGTAGCAAGAAAAGACAGTCCAATGATTATTGGAGTGACAGACGGCGAAACCTATGTAGCTTCTGATGTTCCGGCTATTCTGAAATATACAAGAAATGTTTATTATATTGGTAATCTGGAGTTTGCCAGATTGACACCTGGAGAAGCTCATTTCTTTAATCTTGATGGGGATGAGATTGAAAAGCAGACAACAGAAATTAAGTGGGATGCTGAGGCAGCAGAAAAAGCAGGATTTGAACATTTTATGATGAAAGAGATCCATGAACAGCCGAAGGCCGTCAAGGATACTTTAGGATCTGTAATAAAAGATAATGCTATTGATTTATCTTCTGTTGAACTTACAGAAGATGAAATTCGGGGATTTGATCAGATTTATATTGTTGCATGTGGTTCTGCATGGCATGTTGGAATGGCTGCACAATATGTAATAGAAGATTTGTCAGATATTCCGGTAAGAGTGGAACTTGCTTCGGAGTTCAGATATAGAAGAATGTCATTAAATAAAAACTCTCTGGTTATAGTGATCAGTCAGTCCGGGGAGACTGCAGATACGTTGGCGGCGTTACGTCTGGCAAAGGAAAAAGGAATCACAACGTTGGCAGTCGTAAATGTTGTTGGCAGCAGTATTGCACGTGAAGCAGATAAAGTATTCTATACACTTGCCGGGCCGGAAATATCGGTAGCAACAACAAAAGCTTATAGTGCTCAGCTTGCGGCAATGTACTGTCTGGCTGTTCAGTTTGCAAAAGTCAGAAATATGATTACAGAAGAACAGTACAACAATTATCTTTCTGAGCTATTGACAATTCCGGAGAAGATCCAGAAGATATTGCAGGATAAGGAAAGACTTCAATGGTTTGCTGCAAAATATGCAAATGCACATGATGTATTCTTTGTTGGCAGAGGAATTGATTATGCGATTTCTCTGGAAGGAAGTTTGAAATTAAAGGAAATTTCATACATTCATTCGGAAGCATATGCAGCAGGAGAGTTAAAACATGGTACGATCAGCCTGGTAGAACCAGGAACTTTGGTAATTGGTGTATTAACGCAAAGTGACCTTTATGAGAAAACGATTAGTAACATGTTGGAATGCAAAAGTCGTGGAGCATACTTGATGGGATTAACAACATATGGAAAATATGAGATAGAAGATCAGGTAAACTTTGCAGTATACGTTCCAAAGATTGATGAGCATTTCGTAGGAAGTCTTGCAGTGATTCCGTTACAGTTAATGGGATATTATGTTAGTGTAGCCAAAGGTCTGGATGTAGACAAGCCAAGAAATCTGGCAAAGAGTGTGACTGTGGAATAAAAATATTTGAAATTAGTACTCTGGGTTGGCATAGAGATGGATGTCAGCCTAGAGTATTGGCACAATTTGATTGAAGTGACCATTGGTGTCAGATACCAATGTGGTCAACCTAATGTCAACTTAAGACAAGTGCCTGCTCAGGGTAATGAATAACGGTGCGAAATCGAGAAAAGCGGAAGGTAGATTTGAAAAGAAGACACACTTTAATAGAGCTTCACAGAAAAAGCCCTATTAACAGCTATTGATTTTAGAATGCAACTTTTTTATTGTTAAAATGTGTTCTGCCTATTGCTTTGTTCTTCTTCCGCCGGAATGTTCTTCCAGGCATAATCTGAGATCTGCATCGGAGAGATTCCTTATATAGTCTATCAATTGCAGATAAATCGAAAAGATTACACAGGATTTTGGGAACTATTGTTTTGATACGTCCGATAATAAATGCTCGGTTTGCTTGGTATCGATATTTATTCGTACTTTTAGCGGTAATCTGAATTTCTTCATCAACTTGATTTTTAATAAGAGATGACAGGTTTGAAAGAAGTACGTTGATATAAAATTCTTGAAGCACTGAAGTAGTTGTTGCACCGGAAAATTCTTCAATAGCAAGGCGGCTTTTCAATTCCTTATATTTTGTTTCGACTGGCCAGCGATAGAAGTAAAGTTCGCGGAACATCTGTTGAGAAATATGTGAATCAAAAAGATTGGTGGCAAGATACTCTTTCGTTCCATCATTGAGAATGACTTCGATGACTCTTATATTGGTATCCTCAGTCCCGTCTTTTTCGTTGCCGGGAAGAACCGTGATTATGTCTCCAGAGCATTTCTTAGCAATGTTATAATTCTGTTTTAAGCGCATAAGACAAAGGTGCTGATGCTTGACACAGTAACGAAACATATCTTCAGAATAATAGCCACGATCAAAGATTACAACGCTGTTTTGATAGATATTTAAATCTTCTAAATTATGCAAATGCTCTAAAGCAGCAGAACGTTCAGAAGCAAGATACCGTTGAAAAGAAGCATGGACAATATAATCATCAAGAACATCATAAACAATGGAACCAAGTCCCATAGTAAAACGGCGGTTTGGATCAGGATATCCAAACATTTCACCAAAGAACTCGAAATTCGATTTCGAATTAGGCAATTCTATTTTGGAACCATCAATGGCAAATAAATGATATCCATTCCAAAGCTTACGAGATGGGAGCTGCTTATAGAATAAATTAACTGATAAATAGTAGAGCTCTTTAAATAAGGCAGGGTTAATAAATTGGCGAGCCTTTGACAGAGCCTGTTTTGAAATGTCAGGGAAATTAAGGTTTTCAAGATCTTCCCGAATACGGGAAAGGTTTTGAAACATGGAGGCTTTTGAAGTGTAAAGCAGATACATAATTACTTGAAAAAGAGAAAGTTTTCGTTTACGAACAAAATGATTTTTCGCACGATGAGGTTCCAGTTTTTCTGGGGTTGTGATATACTCCTTAATGGATTGGATGATATTTTTGCAGATGTCAATTCGATTCATATGACATACCTCCTAAAGTGTAATTAAGGTTCGTGGCGAGACGAACAATTCCTTAATTAATAGGTCGCGAAGCGACCTCACTTTTAGGAGGTTTTGTCAAGTGCTTTTTTGTAAAAGAAGAAAAGAATTCCTTCAAATGCCGATGAAATCAGGGCTGAAGGAATTCTGAAATTTTTCTAAAATACTTAAGTTGACCACAGTGGTGTCAGATACTATTAAATTTTTATGAGGTGAGTAATGGCTTGCGTAATATCACCAATAATTAAAGTAACGGAAATGTGCAATTTTGACTGTGTTTTCTGCAGATATTCGAATCATAAACAAAATACTGGAATCATGAATGTTGACATAGTAAAAAAAATATTAGAAGAATCAGCGGAAATTAATGCGGAAACAAACCAAAAAGTAAAAGTGCTTTTTCATGGTGGCGAACCGCTGTTATGGGGAATTGAGCGTTTTTATGAGATTTATGAATATGAGAAAGAACTTTCAGATAAGACAGGTGTTAAGTTTACTAACAGTATCCAGACAAATGCATCACTGATAGATGATGAATGGATCAGATTTTTTAAAACGTCCCATATTGGCATTGGGATAAGTTTGGATGGACCGATTGGTGTAAACGCACATTTTTCTCAGGATGAAAGTCTGTCGTTTAAAAGAACGATTTCTATATTGGATAAACTGAAAAATCAAAAAGTGTCATTTGGAATATTAAGTGTTATTACAAATAAGCATATTGTGAATGGGGCTGAAAGTTTTTATGATTTTCTAGTGGAAAATAGTATTAAAAACTGTGGACTATGTTACTGTTATAACCCAGATGACAAATGTTCTGTAGATTCAGAAAAACTTGGTTATTACTTATCTGATCTTTTTGATTTATATTTTGATGGCGAAGCAAGAGTGAATATCAGGGAATTTAATAATGCTATTTCAGCAATATTGACAGGAAAACACAGATGTTGTAGCCATCATCAAAGGGAACGGTGTGGATATTATCTAACATTTTTGCCTTCAGGAGATGCTTTCTTTTGTGACCCATATAATTTGCGAAAAGAAAATTGTTTAGGTAATATCTCGGAACGTAGTATTTCAGACATGGTATCATGCAGTAAACATCAGGAGCTGTTTAATATGATACAAAAACAGGTTAGGGATTATTGCAACAAGTGTTCTGTAAAAGATATTTGCGGATATGGGTGTCCGAGGACAGACAGGGATAATGAAATAAACTATTTCTGTTCGGCAAATCAAATATTATATTCACATATTATAAATACAATAAAAGACAGGAGGAAATCTATATGAGTAACGGGATGAAAATCATTGCAGAAATTCTGGATGAATATCCACATGATCACAGCCATGACAGGTCAGGGGATTCTTACAATGATTGTGATTGGAATGATGACTGGAATGATGACTGGAACGATGACTGGAATGATGATTGGAACGATTACTAATTGTTGATGTAAAAATAAGGTGCCTGACACTGTGAAATTCGAGGAATGTCTATTATATTGTTAATCTGGAATTTGCCAGATTAACAATGGGAGAAGCTCATTTCTATAATCTTGACGGAGATGAAATCGAAAAACAGACGACAGAAATTAAGTGGAATGCCGAAGCTGCTGAAAAAGCAGGATTTGAACATTTTATGATGAAAGAAATCCATGAACAGCCGAAAGCAGTCAAGGACACTTTAGGTTCTGTAATAAAAGATAATTGTATTGATTTATCTTCGGTTGAGCTTACAGAAGATGAAATCCTAGGATTTGATCAGATTTATATTGTTGCCTTGCAGTGATTCCGTTACAGTTAATGGGATATTATGTCAGTGTGGCGAAAGGACTGGATGTAGACAAGCCAAGAAATCTGGCAAAGAGTGTGACTGTGGAATAAAAATACTTGAAATTGTACTCTGGGTTGGCATAGAGCCGAGAGGGATGTCCGCCCAGAGTATTAGTACAATTTGATTGGATTGACACGAAAATGGGAAGACCAAAAAAGAAACCAGGATATGATTCGGAAAAGATAATGGAGCAGTTTACGAACTGTATTGTTGAAGCATATATGTCTGGAGCAGGCGGTGGATCAGTAAATTCATTACGGCAAATATCAGAACAGTTCGGCATTACCTTAATGAAAACACGCAAAATATTAATTACGGTGGGGGTGTATCATACTGAGATTAGTGAGCAGGTTATTTCGTTATGGGAAAATGGAAAAAATATTTCAGAGATTATGCAGGAGACTGGCTTGAGCAGATCTTCGGTTCATTCCTATTTGCCGTATACAAAAATGATATACAATGCAGATGAATTAAGCCTGTATGCAGAGAGGTGTAGATTGTACCGGAAAAGAAAGCAGGAAATTGAAAAATTGCATTGCTGCATGGATAAATCATTGGAATTACTGGAAAATCATTTGTGGGAGACGTTAAAATTGTTTTCAGGATATTCTTTTACGACTGTAAAGGGATTAAGATTTCATTATACGGTCAATGGAAATGAAATTCTGATTGACCGGAAAAAGAAATCAATAACCAGAAGCAGTGTAAATATTGCTCTGAAAGAAACGATGGAGATGAAGGGAAATGTAAACGGACCGAAGAAATTAAAGGTATTTGGAGCGAGCTATCTATATGCGATATTTTGTCGGTTTGGTCTGATTAAAACAGAAGGGTAGTAGAATGGATATTTACCAGATATGGACAACGTATAATAAAAAGTGGTCTAAATATGAGATATTGGCATTTAGTGTATTGCTGCTTTTGACAGTTATTGTGGTAGCAGGATGTGTATGTAGAAAAAAGATTAATATAATACAGGCAATGGCTATTGTGACGATGGTAATATTTCTTGGAATTGTGTTTGGCTCTACGGTATTTACCAGAACAAGTACTATTCGCCAGTATGAATTGATACCATTCTGGTCATGGAAGGCAATTTTTAAATACAAAGACTGGGAATTGCTAAAAGAAAATTTATTGAATTGTATATTGCTGCTTCCGGCCGGAGCATTATTACCGATAATTGCAAACCATAAAGTGAAATGGTATCGGACATTATTGTTTGGAGTTCTGGTATCAGCAGTAATAGAAACCAGTCAGTTGGTATTTATGCGTGGATTATTCGAATGGGATGATATGATTCATAATGGGCTTGGTTGTATGATCGGAAGCATGATAATCAATTTGTTTATGAAAAATAAAATTAGGGATTGACGAACGTATGTTCTGATAGTATAATCATAAATGTCAGAAGGAAACAGGAGGTCAGCACTGATCCTTTGGATAGAATCTATATGGTAAGCAACAGTCAAGCACTGTTTCGGGATGGCTTATCAGAAACTCATCAGCGGTTTTCTTTCCCTTATCCGTTTGAGTGATATTATATTGCTTGGAGGACTGGAGATGAGATCAGATTTGAAAAAGATTGGCGAACAAAAGAGTACATATTTAGTGGGACAGACAGAGAGAGCATTATACTTGCTGGATGTAATCAGTACGATTACAGACCGGGGAAATAATGCAGAAGTGAGACGCAAGAAAGACGGAACTTTAACTGTATATGAAGTAAAAAAGAATATTGTGACCGTTTGATAAATTGGTATTAAGCGAAGGACTAATAGGAGTCAGAAACATTTACACAGAGAAGTGAATGTTCCTGGCTCCTTTTTTGTTATTCTGTTTCTGAAGGAGTCGCTGGTGTAGTTGGTGTTGCAAGGCAACCCTTTAAAATACATGACAGTTCCCGGTCATCTTCGTTTAAGATATGGAAGGTCTTTTCCAAATTTGATTCATTACATAATTTGGCAAGTTCCTTTACTGAGGTAGAAAGAGGAATGTCTTCCTTTAATGTATTTTTTGGCAGTGCATAGTACTCAGTAGCAATATTTAAGTAATTTTCAAGATTTCGTCGAAAGTCTGGATCAAAATTATCGTGCAGAAGAAGCTCTTTTAAAGTTTCCTTTTTTATCCAGATATGTTTTTCTTGGATTCGAAGAAGCCCCTCGATGAGTGTACGAGTATTGGAATCAATTTCTGGATATTGCTGCATATTACACAAACAGAAGCGGTGTATCGCAGGATGACGATAACGACCAGATGAGGCAGTTGCAGCACAGCCAATAACGCAGGCAAGTTCTTTGTTATTGAGATTGCCATGGTTAAAAACCATGAACCACATATCGCCATATTTGCTACAAACAAGTCGGCAGAACATTTGGCTATTAGATGAGTAAACTAAAGTTCCTTCATAGTGCTTGGAAAATGGGGTACCTTCATTTGTAAAATCACCAGAATCAATGTCAAGTATAGCGGAGCATTCATGCATAGAATTGAAATCTCCCAGACGAAGTGTTCCATGAACCAAGGTTTGACCCGAATGATCTTCTGGATAAACAGAGGTTGGAAGAAAGAATACATGGTAATTTCCGGTGTAGCCATTGTAAGCTGGATGATCGATGTCGAAGATGAAACGCTGCTGTCCATTTTCTGCTGATGTTTTTGCAATTTCAATGGAATGGAATACAGCATTAAGGTTTAAATCTAATCCATCACAGACCTTTAACAAAGTAGATAAAGTTGTAGAGGAAGGGGTTCTAAACATGTTGTCGATAGTTCTTGGAGACATTTTCCCGGTTTTCTTGGCACAAATATCGGCCAGATCACGAGAGGTTAAAGATTTTTCTTTCATAACATTCTCAATGTAATTGACGATTTTGCGGAGAATTTCTTGATTGTTCATAAGGCAGGACTCCTTTCTGAGAAAACGACATTTACTGGTTAAATATATGATACCATATGTGTCTGGAAAAGAAAATAATAAAATCGCAAAATATTGCACAAAAAAATAATGTAAAAGAAATGATATGCTCTGTTAATAAATAAACATGTAAAATAATGCAATTTGCACAAAAAAAGACACTATAACGCATTAGTTATAGTGCATATTGACAATAAATGGTAGCAATGCTATAATGTAAAAGACCTACTCCCTTGGCACGAGAGTAGATCTAAAAAACGCTTAGACAGACAAAATCGACATCATCCTACTGGTCTATATCCAATTGGCACTTGGAAATAACAGGATTGGTGTCGGCTTTTATCAGTACTATATCATGTTGTATATAACATTAGTTGTGGCTCACATACGAATGCCCTTCTAATAAGTAACTTTAGATCTGAACCTTCAACCCAGATTTTCTTTTCCTTTTTTAGAGGAACATATAGAAAAAGTTGTTAAATACAACATGCATTAGTATATCATACGTAGAAAAACCGGTCAAGGTTTTTTTGCAATAGATATATTAAATTTGTATGAAAAATATGTAAAATAAGAACAATTTCCAGTGAGTATAGTGGCTGGAGAGACGAAAAGAATGCGAGAAATTACTATGGATAAAAATACGATAAGAGAAACGGTGCGTATGATAGCAAGTGACCAGAGTGTTATCAGCGTTGTAGGAGTAACTGTTTCAAGAAAAGATACACTTGAAAATTATATAGCGGTAAACAACGAAATGATAACGGTAGTTGGGGGAAAAGTCTCTGCTGATAGAGTACTTGGCAGGAGGCTGTTACGTGTTGACGATAAACGCAGGAAAATTATTTTGCGAAGGTATTACAGGATAAAAGTCTGAAAACGTAAGCACTACTTTTTTCTGGAACGGATTTTATGTATGAGATAGCCGGAATAGAAATGTCAATCATTTCGTCCGGCTATAATTGTCTTCATTTATATGGCGGTAATACAAAAAACGGTTCAGAAAGGAGGTAGCTCGTCTTGGGGTCGGCAGGGAAAAAACTAAGAACACGTATGGATATTGGAAAAGATATACAAAACTGTTTGGATGGTTTGAATAATATGACACATGCCAAACTTGCAGAGCTACTCAACCTTTCTGAAAAAACAGTTGACAGAATGGTTGCTGGAAAGGGGCCTATTACTAAATATGCTTCTGATTTAGCTAAAATTACAGGTAAGCCAGAGTCATGGTTTAAGGAAAATATTACATGGGAAGAGTGCGGAAAAGAAGAGGTTACGTCTGTTCATTTTGAAGCTAAAAATGTGACAGAAGAAGATAAGGAATTTGTGGAAAAAGCGTTGGCATTTTTTGAAAGACTTTATAATATTCCGGACAAGAATCTTAGAAATAAACTGATGGAAAATGCTGAAAAGAATTTTGAGGGTAGTATGGAATTAATAGAATTGATGAATGGAAAAGTAAGTTGGTGACGATCATTACAGGATAATCTGGATGGTCGTTTTTTTACGCTCAAAATTCGGACAGTTTTGTCCGTTGTTTCAGCTTAATTCGGACAGTACTGGGCTGGTTGTTTGAGGGGAGAATTGATACCATTAATACATCGAACAGAGAGGAGGCAAACAGAAATGAGTAAGGATGAATATTTAGAATTTATCACACATCAGCCCTATGACGCAATGGGAGATTTTAGTTTCCTTTTAGATGAAAAGTCTGATAAGGCTGAAAACACTACAATAGAAAATGACAATATGAACACTGATTAATCTGCGTGCAGGGAGTGCCCTGTATAGCTGATTGATACATAAAGCAGCAAGGAGAGGCTTCGCAAGTCGCTCGGTATAAAAAAAACCGGGCAGATCGGAGTCTTTTTTTGCTGCTTTTTTTGTCTGCTGACAGCCCGGAGCCGAAAGGCAGAAAGGTGGTTGTCATGCTGACACTTAGAAAACTGAAAGAAATGGTGGAATCTCCAAAGAAAGGCGAAAAGAAACCGAGCTGTAAAAGTTTACGGGAGGGGAAATACCCGGTTGTTGCTCAGAAGATTATTAAGAACGAGGTAGGCGTAGTCACGATCACTGTTTATAAGAACGGATATGTGGTCTATCAGGCACAGAATCGAGTAACAGTATTTCCTATCGAAGATATTTCCGGTTATCGCTACTCTTCTGTGGCTGGAAATGGATATGGATGTAATCTGACGGAATCTTACTTTGAAGAGGCTGAGTGGTATCTGCGTTTTGTTCTTCGAGGAGAAGATCGCCTGAGCATCAATCTGGATAGCTGCAATCAGAAACGCTGTATTTCCTTATCTTCTGCTATGGAAGAAATGCAGCTTGGAGAGAGTGTGGCACCGGACATGGAGGAAATGATTGTTCAGCAGATGGTGACAGAAAACATGATGGATATGCTGACGGATAAGCAGAAAGAACTTATTTATGCTCTTTATTTTGAGAAACAGACTTATCAGGAATATGCCGATATTCATGGAATCAGTTCAGCAGCAGTCAACAACATGAGAAATAAGGCAGTTGCCAAGCTGAGAGCCAGTTTAGAAGAACTCGCAGAGAGTAATGAGAAAAAGAAACTGAGAAAAAAATAAAAAAGTTTGCAAAAGGGGTTGGTAAACACCCTCTGCCGAGCTTTATAGGTGAAGGGTTAATTCTTCAAAAAGAAAAAGCCCGGACTTGTACCTTGACAATTTCATATAGATAGCAAGAGGGGATACCCGAAAACTCAGCTACGCATAATAACCAGCGGCCAGGATTCGGAGAGAACGTGAAAGGGAAACGGATGAAAGGCACTTTTACAAGGAACGGCCTCTTGCGGCTTAAATGCTTGATCCTTATTAAAACTGTTATTTCCATTTGATGGAGATGACAGCAGATACCATGTGGCGGTGCTTCGCTTCGTGCAGGTGCCGCTATATGCATGTGCTGTTATCTTTTCAGAAATGTACAGGTATCAGTAACAAAAACATCGGGAGGTGGTTCCAATGATTGAATAGTGCAGGTATAGACCTGCTGAAAAGAAAAACGATGATAAGTGAAGAAAGAGAGGATTAAGTCAAAATGAAAATGAAGTTCAAAAGATTCTTATCAGGAGTCATGGCAGTTGCCACATTAGCGTCTGTAATCGTTCAGCCAGTAGCTGTTTCTGCATCGGAATTAGAACCGGAAGAAATACCGTTTGAGCAGCAGTATCCGGAATTAAAAGAGGTACAGGATTCGCTTGATCCAGATGAAATTGTAACAACAAATGACATTGAACTTGTCTATGGACAGGAATTTGAAGTGGAAGTAGATCTGTCCGGTATTGACGGAGTGGATGAGAGTAAAATAAAAATCATGTTCCATGAAGCAAAAAATGAATCCGGAGCTGATTTCGATACACATACACCGGACACCTACAAGGCAGTATATGCGGTAGAGCCGGTAAGTGGTCATCCATCTTACAGAATCAGCAGAAATATCACTGTAAAAGAACCTGAAACAGAAATGCAGTCAGAGAGTTCTTCTGAAATTACAGTGGACGATGATAGTGGCACTGGAGATACAGAGCAGAGTGATGACGATTCAGAGTCGCACCAGGAAAACACAGTTGATACGGAAACTGAACTTACGGTGCCTGAAGTGCTGGAACAGGCAGAAACAAATGGAATTGATCTGTATGCAATGGATGCAGGAGAAACCGTAACCTTTATGGCTTCTGCAGGAAATGTAAGAAGTTCACAGCAGGTTTCTGTTACAAGGGGAACCATGTATCGTTACGCAGATTATGGATATGGTAGTTACCTTACTTATCAGTATACTGTGAAATTTGGTAATGTATCTGCCACAGCATACTGTGTACAGCCATCTAAGCCGGGACCAGGAAGTGGAACTTATACAATCAATAAGGTGGGAGATGGAAAAGCACTTGCTAAGGTATGTTATTATGGCATAAAAGCTTCTGGAGATGATGGATTTTTCACAGAAGAGAATGGATACGGCAATTTAAGTGCTGGAGCCAGATTTATTCTGGTACACCTTGCAGCATCTTATGCAAATGGTAGTGGGGACGCTTTTTCAGGTGCAAACAGCACTGCACAGAATCTTGCAAAGAAACTTTATAATTATTGCGTTTCTCAACCGGATATTCCATCAGTGGCAATGTCTTTTTCAGATGCAAACGTAAAAGCCTATGTAGAGGGTAACAGTCAGAGAACAAAGGATATAACATTTAAGGCAGATGCATTACAGACAATTACTATGAAACTCCCTGCAGGTGTAAAACTTCATAACCTGTCAACAGGAAAAACAAGCAAAGCTGGAGCAAATGTTGAAATCTGCGGTGGTACGAAGTTTTATCTATCAGCACCACTGACACAGGTAAGTGATGTGGCAGAGAGTTGGTCTACAACAATGAAAGGAAGCATTACTAAAGATTATTCAGCTTATAAGATTTCTACAGGATCTGGAAATCAGGATCTGGCATTGGTGTTTGGTGAAGGCGTGGATGATGAAAAATACGTGGATTTTAAAGTATCCTGGATTGAACTTGCAACTGTAGAAGTTATGAAGAAAGATTCAGCAGCAGATGTAAACCTTGCAGGAGCCGTATTTGGTATTTACAGTGATGCAGATTGCAAAAATCTGATTACTACAATGCCGGAAACAGACAGCAATGGCAAATCTTCTGCAACGATTGTAAAAACACAGGATACGGTATATCTGAAAGAAATCACAGCACCGAAAGGTTATGTGGTAAATACAACCGCTTACAATGTGAAGCTGGTAGCAAGTAAGACCACGACAACAACGGTACCGGATAAAGAGCAGCTTGGCGAACTGACTGTATATAAAGAAGGACAGGTTCTTGCAGGGGCAGATGTCAGCGAGAATGGTACAGTATTCCAGTATGAAAACAGACGTCAGAAAGGTGCTGTTTATAATGTATATGCAGGAGAAGATATTATCTCTGCCTATGGTGCGAAGATTTACAGCAAAGGCGATCTTGTGAAAGAAAACCTTTCGACAGACGAAAACGGTGCTTGTATCCTGAAAAATCTGCATCTTGGAACTTATGTTGTCAAAGAAATGCAGGCACCGGAGAACTTTTATAATGCTGGAGAGGAAAAGACAGTTACACTTTCCTATGCTGGACAGAATGTGGAAGTAGTCTTTTCTGATGTGATATTCACAAATGACAGACAGAAGGCAGATGTGAGTGTTGTAAAGAAAGACAAGGATACCGAAAATCCGTTATCTGGAGGTGTGTTTGCCCTGTATGCTGGCAGTGATATTGCCAACGCAGACGGAAATGTAGTAGTGAAGAAAGGCACATTGATTGAAAAATTAACGACAGGAGCAGATGGAAAAGCGGCATTTAACGCAGATCTTCCGATTGGATTTTCTTATGTAGTCAAAGAGGAACAGGCACCACAGGGATATTTGAGAAATTCTAAAGATGTTTATACATTTAAGTTCTCATATACCAGTGACAGTGAGCCGAAAGTTTCATTCACTCATACATTTGTAAATGAGAGAGTCAAAGCAAAGATTTCTCTGGAAAAGAGAGATGCGGAAACAAAACAGGCGGTTGCACAGGGAGATGCGACACTGGAAAAAGCAGTTTATGGACTGTACGCTCGTAATGATATTGTTCATCCGGACGGTATTACCGGTGTGATCTATAAAGCCGGGGAGCAGGTTGCTACTCTTACAACAGATAAGAATGGACAGGCTTCTGTAGATGGCTTGTATCTTGGAGATTACTATGTGAAAGAGATTAGTCCGTCAGTGGGTTATCTGGCAGACGAAACAGAACATGATCTGGTCTGCAATTATGAAGGCGATCTGGTAGCAGAGGTTAAACGTGACTGCACTTCACTGGAGCAGGTAATGAAACAGCCGTTCCAGATCATCAAAGCAGCCAATAATGGAAAAACAGACGCTGATCTGCTGAAAGGTGCCGGATTTACGGCATATCTGGAATCTTCCCTGACAAAGAAAGCAGACGGAAACTATGAGTTTGCTTCTGCAACACCAGTTGTGATCGGGGAAAATGGTGCAACAGAAATGTTCACAGACGAAAAGGGTTATGCTTGCAGTATCGCACTTCCATATGGAACTTATATTGTGCGTGAAACTACAACTCCTCACAATTATACTCCGGTAGATGATTTTACAGTGCGTATCACAGAGAATAATCCGAACCAGCCACAGACGTGGAGAGTACTTCTGGATGATGAGTTTGAAGCAAAGCTGAAAATCATCAAACAGGATGATGAAACTAAGAAACCAGTATTACAGAAAAATACAGAGTTTAAGATTTATGACCTGGATCATAAGAAGTATGTGGAGCAGGTTACAACCTATCCGACAACGGTTAAGCACAAATCTTATTTTACAGATGAGCAGGGATATTTGATTCTTCCGCAGAATCTGAAAATCGGAAATTACCGTATTGAGGAAGTGAATGCCCCGTTCGGTTACACATTGAATAAAAATTATTATGAGGTAACAGTTGATTCTAATACTGCATATCAGATGGATGGAACTTCCGGGGATGTGATCATTGAAGCAATTTATGAGAACCATCCAGTTAAGGGAGAACTGACTATCGTGAAAAAGGGCGAAGTTCTGGACGGATTCAAGGATGATTTTACATATCAGACAGAAAATCTGGAAGGAGCAGAGTTTGCCATTTATGCTGCGGAGGATATTTATACCGCTGATTTCCAGAAAGATGACAATGGAAACCGTATTCTGGAATATGCAGCCGGAACACTTGTAAAAACTGTTACAACCGATAAAGAGGGAAAAGCGGTCCTGAAGAATCTTCCACTTGGAAGTTATAAGATTGTGGAAACGTCTGCGCCAACAGGATTTGTTTTAAACAGCGAAGCACAGACAGTCACTTTTACTTACAAAGATCAGGAAACACCTGTCATTGAGCAGACAGCTACTTTTGAGAATGAACGCCAGAAGGTAGAAATTTCGGTGGAAAAACAGGATGCTGATACAGAAAAAGCAGTTGCAGGGGCAGAATTTGGACTTTATGCGAAGAATGACATAGAAGCTCATGGAACTGTGATTGTGAAAGCAGGCTCACTTCTTGGAAAAGCTGTTTCCGGAGAAGATGGAAAGGCTGTATTTACACAGGATCTGCCATTTGGAGAGTATTATATCAAAGAACTGGCAGCACCGAATGGCTATGTATTTTCAGATGAAGTTCTGGAAGTAAAGGCAGAGTACCAGGGACAGGAGGTTAAGGTCGTGCAGTTATCTTCTGTACTTAAAAATCAGCCTACAAAAGTTGTGGTTTCCAAGTCTGACCTGACTACTGGCGTGGAATTATCTGGTGCGACTCTTACGGTACTGGACAAAGATGGAAATGTAGTTGATACATGGAAGTCTGTAAAAGGTGAGCAGCATATGATTGAACGGCTTACTGTAGGGGAAACCTATACTCTCAGGGAAGAAATAGCTCCTTATGGATACCTCAAGGCAGAAGAGGTCACTTTTACGATTGAGGATACTGGGGAAATCCAGAAAGTGGAAATGAAAGATGATGTGCCGACAGGAACGATCATCATCAATAAAAATGGAGAGTTTCTGGATAAAGTAACGGCATTGGATTCTGTTGGAGGATGGATCAGCCATTTATTCCAGTATGTAACAGGCAGTCTGAAAGATGTTACCTTTGAAGTATTTGCTTTAGAGGACGTGAAATCTGCTGACGGGGAAAGTGAAGATTATTATAAAAAAGATGAACTGGTAGCAACCATTACAACGGATGATACCGGCATTGCAAAGTTATCCGGACTTCCTCTTGGCAAATATTATGTCAAAGAAAAAGCTACAGTGGATGGTTTTGTACTGGATAATGAGGCAAGAGAGATTGACCTGACATATCGTGATCAGGATACTGCAGAAGTCACTTACTCTGCTGACTGGCAGAACAATCGCCAGAAAGCGGAAGTGGAAGTTGTGAAAAAAGAGAAAGATTCGGATCGTGTACTGGAAGGTGCAGTATTTGCCCTTTGTGCCAAGAATGATATTACAGGAGCAGACGGAAAAGTTATTCTGGAAGCGGATACTGTGATTGAAGAACTGGCAACGGATAAAGAAGGAAAACTGACTTTTACAGCAGATTTACCGATTGGTTTTGAGTATTATATCAAGGAAACTTCCCCGGCACCTGGATTTGCAACGACAGATGAAACACAGGAGTTTACATTTGAGTACGAAGGTGCGGAAAAGGAAAAAGTATTTTATTCATTTACTTTTGAGGATGAACCGACAGTAATTGAGATTACCAAGACTTCCCTGACAGATGGAAAAGAGCTGGAAGGTGCCAAGTTACAGGTAACTGATGAAAGTGGTAAGGTTGTAGATTCCTGGATTTCCGGTAAAGAAGCTCATATCATCAAAGAACTGGTAGTCGGACAGAAGTATACCCTGACAGAAACAAAACCAGCAGATGGTTTTGTGACAGCGGAAAGCATTACATTTACCGTTGAAGATACCGTAGAAGCACAGAAAATCGAGATGAAAGACGATGTTACCAAGGTAGAGATCTCCAAGACGGATATTTCCGGTAAGGAACTGCCGGGCGCAAAACTGACAATTCTCGACAAAGACGGTAAAACGGTAGAGAGTTGGACTTCTGAGGAGAAACCGCATTACATTGAAATGCTTCCGATTGGGGAGTATACACTTCGGGAAGAATCTGCCCCTAATGGTTATCTGATAGCTGAGGACGTGAAGTTCACAGTGGAAGATACCGGGGAGATTCAGAAAGTTGTGATGAAAGATGAGGTAAAACCGGAAGAAACATCAACACCGGAAACACCATCTACACAGGTAACAGATACACCGAAAACCGGAGATGATACACATATGCTGCTTTGGATTCTGCTTGCAGTAGCAGGTATGGCAGGTGTAGTGTCAGCGGTATGGGTGGCAAGAAAGAAGAAATAAAAATCAGTTAGTTAAGAGGGCATTTATGGACGAAAAAGATTCATAAATGCTCTCTTTCTGGTTAATACTAGGAAAAATGAAGGGAGAATGTATTATGAAACAGGTATTAATTATAGCGGTTGTAGCAATTATTGCAGCAGTTAATTTTGTGATGTATTGCTGTCTGAGAGTAGCATCACAGGAAGATCAGATGTTGGAAAAACTGAGCAGGAGAAAGGAGTCAGAAAGCGATGGCGATTAGATATGCAGAGGACAAGCCGAAATCCTGTGAATATTGTTATTTCTGGAATGAAAAGAAAAAGGAATGCAGGCAGATGAGATGCTTTTATCAGCTCCCTGAAAAGCCACCTGATCCAGATCCGGCACACAGGTTTTGGGTTCCATGCAAAGGCTGTCCGTATGGAAGAAATCCCTGTATTGGCTATTGCATGGCTAAAATTCTAAAAGAGCAGAGGAAAAAACAATCTGGATAAGGATACATACATATTCCCGTATCACTACGGGGAGGAAGCAGAACAGTATACGTTCTATCGGATTCCCAAGATTCTCTTTACCAGTCCGGTATTTGGAAAACTGACCTGTGAAGCTAAGTTGTTGTATGGTCTATTGCTAGACCGGATGCAGTTATCTGTGAAGAATCAGTGGATGGATTCGGAGGGAAAAGTGTATATATATTTTTCGCAGGAGCAGATAGCAGGGCTTATGGGATGTGGAGTAAAAAAAGTCCGGTGCTTGTTAAAGGAACTGGATGACCGGAAAGGAATCGGATTGATTACGAGAGTCAGACAGGGATTGGGAAATCCCGATAGAATCTATGTAAAAAAATGCGTATCACCAGAACGGTTCAAAGAGAACTTCCAGACAGGTCAAAATGACTTCTCAGGAAAGGTACAAATGACCGATGCAGACAGGTGTAAACTGCCAGGTAATGATATAGAGGATAGTAATACTGAGAATAACGATACAGAGTATCTTTCTTTCTATTCAGATGCCAGTGAAGTGAAAAGGAAAGAAGCTGAAAGGAATGCTTATCAGCAGATTATCCTTGAACACATTGGATATGACTATATCGTAGATGATTTCAACCGGCATATGTTGGATGAGATTGTGGGGTTAATGGTAGATGTGGTGTGTTCGGAACAGGAGTTTATACGGATTGGAGGGGACAGAAAACCTTTATCCGTAGTAAAAAGCCAGTTTTTAAAACTGGATGCAGAGCATATTCGGTTCGTATTGCATTGCATGAAAGAAAATACCAGTAAAGTAGTAAATATGCGTCAGTATTTGTTGGCAGTATTATATAATGCACCGCTGACCATCAGCAATTATTACTCATCTTTGGTGCAGCATGATATGTACGAAGGGAATATATGAATTTTAGATTTTCAGGAAGGGAGTGATTCTATTGCAGGAAGAAGTAAATGAGAAAACCGTATCGTTATGTATCACTGGTGGAAAAGTGACAGTCCGTTTATTGAAACAGGCAATGATGCGTTTTCTGGCGGCAGTGGAGAAAGAAAAAGCAGAGAAAGCAAGAAAACAGCAGACAAAGGCACCTCCGGATAAAGAATATCATGGAAAGCAGAGTTTAAAGAAGCTGACACAGCAGAATATTCAACTTTCCAACATTGAGATTACAGATAATAACATTAAGGCTTTTGAAAAGGTTGCAAAAAAATATGGTATTGATTTCAGCCTAAAACGTGATAAGTCTGTAGATCCACCAAGATATTTTGTTTTCTTTAAGGCGAGAGATGTGGAGGTGATGACAGCAGCATTTCGGGAGTTTACCGGAAAGACACTGAATAAAACCAAGAAACCATCTGTCCGTAAGAAATTACAGCAGGCAATCACAGCCCGTAACCAGGACAAACAGAGAGAACGGGAGAAATCAAAAGAGAAGCAGAAGGAGCCAACATTATGAGTGGGATAAAAAATATAAAGAAAAAACTGAAAGGTTTTCAGGTGCGTCCCCCGAATGTGGAAGTAATAAAAAAGGTTCTGCTACATATACCGTATGTGGTTGTGTTTTATGTGGTAAATAAATGTACCTGGCTTTATCAGTATTGCAGGGGCAGTACAGTAGTAGACAGGCTGATGATTCTTCTTATGAATTATCCATTAGCTTTTAAGAAGCTGTTGCCAAGCATGAAGCTGAAAAGTCTGGTTGCGGGAACAATCGCAGCAGTTGGCATATGGGCAGTGGTATATTTCAAGGGAAAGAATGGAAAGAAGTTTCGCCAGGGGGAGGAATATGGTTCTGCCAGGTGGGGAAATGAAAAGGATATAGCACCTTTTATTGATCCGGTTTTTGAGAATAATATTCTGCTGACACAAACGGAACGTCTGACCATGAACAGTAGACCAAAGAAACCGAAGTACGCCAGAAACAAGAATATTATAGTGATAGGTGGATCTGGAAGCGGTAAGACTCGATTTTATGTAAAACCGCAGCTTATGCAGATGCCGGACAATGTAAGTTTTGTGGTCACCGATCCAAAGGGAACGATTATCGTGGAATGTGGTAAAATGTTAGCAAGAGGGACACCGAAGAAAGATAAAAACGGAAAAATTTTGCGTGATAAAAATGGCAGGGTGGTAATGGCTCCTTACAAAATCAAGGTGCTGAATACCATCAATTTTTCCAAGAGTATGCATTATAATCCATTTCATTACATTCGTTCTGAAAAAGATATTCTGAAACTGGTAAATACAATCATGGTAAATACCAAGGGCGAGGGAGAAAAATCTTCCGAGGATTTCTGGACGAAAGCGGAACGTCTGCTGTATTGTGCTTTGATTGGTTATATCTATTATGAAGCACCAGAAGAAGAACAGAATTTCTCAACCCTGCTGGAATTTATCAATGCCAGTGAAACCAGGGAAGAAGATGAAGAGTTTAAAAATGCTGTGGATCTGTTATTTGAGGAGTTGGAAAGGGACGAGCCGAACCACTTTGCAGTAAGGCAGTATAAAAAATACAAACTGGCTGCAGGAAAAACGGCAAAGTCGATTTTGATCAGCTGTGGTGCCAGACTTGCTCCGTTTGATATTGCGGAACTTAGGGAACTGACTTCTTATGATGAAATGGAACTGGATATGATTGGAGATCAGAGAACGGCACTGTTTATTGTAATTTCGGATACAGACGATACTTTTAACTTTGTGGTTGCTATGATGTACAGTCAGCTTTTCAATCTGTTATGCGACAGAGCCGATGATGTTCATCATGGAAGACTGCCTTATCATGTGAGAATCCTTTGTGACGAGTTCGCAAATATTGGTCAGATTCCGAAGTTTGACAAGCTGATTGCAACGATCCGAAGCAGGGAAATTTCTGCTTCCATTATACTCCAGTCCCAGTCGCAGCTCAAGACAATTTACAAGGATGCAGCCGAAACCATTACGGGAAATTGTGACACAATGTTGTTCCTGGGAGGTAAGGAAAGTACCACTCTGAAAGAAATTTCAGAAACACTGGGTAAGGAAACCATTGACTTATATAACACTTCTGATACAAGAGGACAGAGCAGATCTTACGGTTTGAACTATCAGAAAACAGGAAAAGAATTGATGAGTCGGGATGAACTGGCAGTCATGGACGGTAACAAGTGTATTTTACAGCTTCGTGGTGTCCGTCCGTTTTACAGTGATAAATTTGACATTACAAAACATAAACGGTATAAGCAGTTATCCGATTATGATAAAAAGAATGAGTTCCATGTGGAAGAATACATGAAACATCAGATGGAAGTCCGGTTAGATCCGGAAGAACAGTTTGACCTTTATATGTATGAAGGCAGTGAACTGGAAGAACAATCAAATAATGAAAATGAAGGCACAGGGCATGTAACGTAAAACATACATAGCTCTTTTTTTATGCCCTTTTGGGAGGTAGCGATATGCATAAGCATGAAAGACCGCCCATCAGGGCGGAACCCTCCGAGTAGTAACCAGTAAAAAATCACAATGAAAAACAGGAGTTACGAAAGGAGAACATAGATTATGGCGTTTTTTACATCAGCAATTAATATTTTACAGACACTCGTTGTCGCAATCGGAGCAGGACTTGCAGTTTGGGGAGTTATCAATCTTCTGGAAGGTTATGGTAATGATAATCCGGGTGCGAAGTCACAGGGAATCAAGCAGCTTATGGCAGGTGGAGGTGTCGTTCTGATCGGTACACAGCTTGTACCATTACTGGCGAATTTGTTTTAGCCGGGGCAGTAGGAAAGGAGAACACGCATGGATAAGATTTTTGAGTCCATAGAAGAATGGATGCGTAACCTCCTTACAGGCATGGTCAGCTCAAACCTGACGAACATGTTTACCGATGTAAATGAAAAAACCGGTGATATTGCAAGTCAGGTTGGGCAAACGCCCCAGGGATGGAATGGCAGTATATTTAGTCTGATTCAGAATCTGTCAGATTCTGTGATCGTGCCGATTGCCGGGATGATTATAACCTTTGTGTTGTGTTATGAGCTGATTTCCATGCTCACAGAGAAGAACAACATGCATGACATTGATACATGGATGTTCTTCAAATATTTTTTTAAAATGTGGGTTGCAGTCTGGTTCGTAAGTAATGCATTCACAATTACTATGGCGATTTTTGATGTGGGACAGAATGTAGTGAACCGGGCATCAGGAGTGATCAATCATCAGACAGCAATTAATATTGATTCGGTGGTCACTTCAATGGAAACGGCAATGGAATCAATGGAAGTAGGGGAACTGGTTATACTGGCACTGGAAACATTTCTGGCAAGCCTGTGTTTAAAGGTTATTTCCGTTTTTATAACGGTCATTTTATATGGACGTATGATTGAAATTTACTTATATTCGTCAATCGGTGCAATTCCGTTCGCAACGATGAGCAACCGGGAATGGGGACAGATTGGCAGTAACTATTTAAGAGGATTGTTCGCATTGGCATTCCAAGGATTTTTTATCATGGTGTGTGTGGGAATCTATTCTGTATTGGTTGCTAATATACAGATATCAGATAACGTGCATACAGCATTGCTCAGTGTGATGGCATATACGGTTGTACTGTGCTTCAGTCTTATGAAAACGGCTAATTTCTCAAAGAGTGTGTTTAACACACATTAAATATAAAAAAGGAGATGATAGAAAATGGCTTTTGTATCAGTACCCAAAGATCTGACGAAAGTTAAAAATAAGATTATTCTGAACCTCACAAAACGTCAGCTTATTTGTCTTGGCATTGCAACTGCAGTAGGGCTTCCGTTTTATTTCCTGGCAAGAGGATTGATTGGTTCAAGTAATGCGGCAACCGGAATGTGTTTGTTGATGCTTCCGGCTTTTTTGTTTGCCATGTATGAGAAAGACGGACTTCCTTTAGAAAAAGTCCTGAAAAATATGATTACAGTAAAATTTATCCGTCCTCCGTTGCGGAAGTATGAGGTGGAAAATATGTATGAGAAAAGAAAAATTATAACAAAATCGAAGGGAGGTACAGTTCGTGGAAAGAAGAGAAAATGATAAATTGCTGCCCGAACATGCCAAAGATGCTTCTTATCCAGAGGACTGGTGGTTAGATGAAGCAGATTCTGCTGATGGTTTACCAGTGTTTGCCATGGATGAAGCAGAAGATTTTGTCAAGGACAGACAGCGTTTGAAGGGAGTACCTATGGTTACAGGGTATGAAGCACTGGAGCGACATCGGGGTATCCGCAGACCAAGACGTAAATTAAGCAGACGAGAGCAGCGAGCCTGGGAAAAAGCACAGAAGTATGAAGCGAAACTTCATAAGGCACAGGAAAAGGAAGATAAAAAACGTGCAAAACAGGAAGCAAAGCTGGCTGCTCGTGAAGAAAAAGCAGCACAGAAGCAGGCGAAAAAAGAGAAAAAGTATAAAAAGAAAACGAAACCGACAGCTTCCTCTTACGCAAAATCCAGTGGGAAAAAGTGTGCTGCAAAAAAAGTGAGCAGCAATAAGAAGGGTGGAAATAAGGAAAAGAAGATTACCGCACAGCAGTCTATCCCATACAGAGAAATGGGAAAAGATGGTATCTGTCGTGTGGAAGATGGTTACTATTCCAAAACAATCCGTTTTTATGATATTAACTACCAGTTAGCACAGAATGAGGATAAAAATGCGATTTTTGAAAACTGGTGTGATTTTCTGAACTATTTTGACAGTACGATTCATTTCCAGTTGTCCTTTATCAATCATCACAGCAATATGGCAGAATATGAAGATGTGATTCGCATTAAGAAGCAGAATGACAGTTTTGATGATCTGCGTATGGAGTTTGCTCAGATGCTCAGAAACCAGTTGGCAAAGGGAAATAATGGTCTTGTCAGAACAAAGTATCTTACATTTGGAATCGAAGCAGACAATATCCGGGAAGCAAAACCGAAACTGGAGCGTATCGAAACGGATATTCTCAATAACTTTAAGGTATTAGGGGTGTCTGCTTATCCGTTGAATGGCGTGGAGCGTTTGCAGATTATGTATGAAACGTTCAACCAGGATAATAAAGTTCCGTTCCGGTTCAACTATGAAGATGTGTTGCGTACCGGACTGAATACCAAGGACTATATTGCACCATCCAGTTTTGTATTTAAAAATGGAAAAGATTTTCAGATGGGAGATACTATCGGGGCAGTATCCTACCTGCAGATTCTGGCACCGGAGCTGACTGATAAAATGCTTGCGGAATTTCTGGAAATGGACTGCAATCTGCTTGTGAATCTTCATATCCAGTCCATCGACCAGATGAAAGCGATTAAGCTGGTAAAAGCAAAGGTTACAGATATTAACAGGATGAAAATCGAGGAGCAGAAAAAAGCAGTTCGTTCCGGATATGATATGGATATTATCCCGTCTGATTTGAATACTTACGGAGGGGAAGCAAAGAGGCTTCTGGAAGATTTGCAATCCAGGAATGAGAGAATGTTTCTTGTGACGGTGGTGTTTTTAAATACTGCAAAAAATAAACAGGAACTGGAAAATGTGGTATTTCAGACCGCAGGTATTGCACAGAAATATAATTGTGCATTAAAGAGGCTTGATTATCAGCAGGAACCGGGACTTATGAGCAGTCTGCCACTTGGAAAAAACTGGATTCCTATTAAAAGAGCATTAACGACAACTTCAACAGCGATTTTTGTTCCGTTCACGACACAGGAATTATTTATGGGTGGAGAATCCATTTACTACGGTCTGAATGCCTTGTCTAACAACCTGATTATGGCTGACAGGAAGAAACTGAAAAACCCGAATGGCTTGATCGTGGGTACTCCGGGAGCTGGTAAGTCCTTTGCGGCAAAACGTGAAATTACCAATGTTTTTATCGTGACAAAGGACGATATTATTATCTGTGATCCAGAAGGCGAGTATTTTCCCATAGTCCGGGCATTCAATGGACAGGTTGTTCGTATTTCGCCAACTAGTCATGATTATATCAATCCGATGGATATTAACACCAATTATGCGGATGATGACGATCCGTTATCTTTGAAATCAGATTTTATTCTTTCACTTTGTGAACTGGTAGTAGGTGGGAAGAATGGCTTGGAGCCAGTAGAAAAGACGATTATTGACCGTTGTGTCCGCTTGGTATATCAGGACTATCTTGCAGATCCGGTTCCAGAGAAGATGCCGATACTGGAGGATTTATACAATCTGCTTCGCAAGCAGGAAGAACCAGAGGCACAGCGTCTGGCAACGGCACTGGAAATCTATGTTAATGGTTCTCTTAAAGTATTCAACCATCGCACGAATGTTGAGTTGAATAACCGTCTGGTATGTTTCGACATTAAAGACCTTGGTAAGCAACTTAAAAAACTTGGTATGCTGATTGTTCAGGATCAGGTCTGGAACAGGGTAACAGTCAATCGTGCTGCACATAAATCTACCAGATATTACATTGATGAGTTTCACTTGCTGCTGAAAGAAGAACAGACAGCAGCATATAGCGTGGAAATCTGGAAGAGGTTCCGTAAGTGGGGCGGTATTCCGACTGGTATCACACAGAATGTAAAAGACCTGCTTGCTTCAAGAGAAATCGAGAACATCTTTGAAAACTCTGATTTTATTCTGATGCTTAACCAGGCATCCGGGGACAGACAGATTCTTGCCAAACAGCTTAACATCTCTCCGCATCAGCTTTCCTATGTGACAAACAGTGGAGCAGGAGAAGGCTTGATTTTTTATGGAAATACAATTATTCCGTTTAAGGACAGATTTGATAATTCTCTTATGCTGTATGCGTTAATGTCATCGAAACCGGAAGATGTGGAAAAACGTGAAAAACTTGGCATCAAAGACAGGGACGATTAACAGGAGGAGTGGCAGAGTGAGGCGGTTTATAGCAGGAATATTGATGATTGTTTCGATTATTTTGCTTACTATCAGTATTTACTTTCTGATGGGAATGTTCATACAGGAAAGACAGGACAATCAGTTACAGCAAGAGTTGCAGGAACTTATGCAGGAGAAAGAGGACGAGCCGGGAGAAAATTCTTCCGGCGATTCTTTTATAGAAGTAGATGCTGGAATACTGGCATTGCATGAGGAAAATCCAGATTGTATTGGGTGGCTTACGATTGAGGGAACAAAGATAGACTACCCAGTTATGTACAGGCCCGGAGATAAGAATTATTATCTGCATCGGGATTTTAATGGGGACTACTCAGCAAATGGCTGTCTGTTTCTTGCTGAGGAATGTGTGCCGGGAGATTCAGACAACCTGATTATCTATGGGCATCATATGAACAGTGGGAAGATGTTTGCTGATCTTGAAAAATATAAAGACAAGGGATTTTATGAGGAGCATCCAACAATCCTGTTCCGTACCATATGGGGAAATGAACAGTATCAGATATTATCAGCATTTACAACACCGGTTTATACCGGAAATGACTTTAACTATTACAGTTTTATAAAAGCACAGAAAGGGGCAGATTATGAGTACTTTATTAGAGAAATTAAGCGAAAAGCAATCTATGAAACCGGAATCACAGCAGAATATGGGGACAAGCTGCTTACATTGTCCACATGCGAATATTCACAGCGGAATGGGCGTATGGTCGTGGTTGCAAAAAAAATTCAGCAAAATGAAAGCTGAGAAAGAACCGGAAGAATTTGAATTTGGCTGCGAAGATCTGACGAAGGACTGGTTTGATGAGATAAGTGATATGGAAGAACCGGAAGAGAAAATTAAGTGCGATGAAAATGATTTTTTTGATAATGAGCAGGACAGTGTAGAGCCGGATTCTAAACCAGATAAAGCAAGAACAGGAGGTATCTGGGACTGGGACAGCGAAGACTACTGGGCTTATGGGGAATCTGAAAGATCACTTTTAGAAATGGCGCATAAGGATATGCTTTGCATTGCTGGTCTGTTAGAAGTAATGGATTCATTGGCTCTGCTTGCAGATACGCAGGGGCGAGAGTTACAGAGTGGTCTTTCTGATGTTTCAGTGAAATTAAAGGATAAGGCGATTGCCATTGAAAACAGATGGAACACGTTTCTGAACAAAAATTATGAAATCAGGAGATGATGACCATGCAGGAGCATGAATATAAAGCAAGGGATAAAACTGTCCAGAAGATGAGCCGGGATGGACTTCGGGAAGAAAATCTTCGCAGTAAAAAGGAGAAGCGAATTACCAGACGTGAGGCAGATGAGAAGAAAACAGCCGGACACAGGGAACAGGAGCTGGATTTTGGAAAGGCAAGAAAAGCTCATACTGCAGAAGAACCAGTAGAGGAAGGAACAGAGGGAAAACACAGGTTACAGTCAAGACACGCTTTTCTGGAACAGGAAAAAATTGCGGAAGCGGATGAAATGGAAAACTCAGAAATGAGTGAGGATAAGGCAGACGGGGAGAAATCTCCGTCTGTTTCACGTTCCAGACTTCGTAAAGAAAGTATCCGGGGACATCCGGGACAGGATGCCGAACGTGATTCTGAAACACCGGAACCAGACAGGCAGAGCCGAAAGAAAAAGATGGTCACAGCCTATGCAGCAAAAGAGCAGAAACGCTACCATGAAAAGTCAGAAGTTGATGAAAAATCAATGGAAGATTTTCGGGAAGAGATCAAAGGCAAGACGAAAAGGGAACAGACGCTAAAAGAACAGAAGAAATCAAAATCCCGTCTTTCCTTTGAAGATGAAGGCAAAGGTATGATTCCAGGCAGTGGAATGGCAAGAAAGGGTGCAACCGTTGTTTCTGAAACGGCATCTGCCTATGGTCAGAAAAAGATCAGAGAGGATACCGACGATAATGCGGCTCTTGATGCAGCAGAGCAAATGGAACTTGCGGGAGAAAGTCTTGCAAGAAAGTCAATTTACGTCCGGGAACGGTTAAAAGAGAACCGGCAGAGAAATAACCGGTTAAGGGAATCTGTGCTGGAAGAAATGGAAAAATCCCGCTTGCAGTTTGGAACTAGTGCTTCCAATGAGGCAAAAAAGGCGGTTCAGAAAGAAGCAGAGCAGAAAAAACAGTCTGCCTTAAAGAAATTACTGCAGAAAAAGCGTTACCAGAAACAGTATCAGGCTGCGAAACAGGGAAAGGCTGCGAAAGATGCAGTGTTTGTAAATGCACAGCGATTTACGGAGAAAGCCAAGGCAGCAGTCAAGGAGATTGTGGCGCAGAACCGGAATATCCTTCTGACGATAGGAGTTATGGTTTTGCTTTTTGCATTGATGGCAACGAGTCTGTCAAGTTGCGCTGCGTTATTCCAGGGAGGTTCCAATGCCATTATTTCTACCAGTTATTCCAGTGAGGATGAAGATATTTATGCTGCGGAAAATGCTTATGTAGCATTGGAAAATGCACTGAATGAGCAGATCAATCAGATGAAGGCAAACCATTCCGACTATGATGAGTTCCAGTTCCAGATTGATGAGATTGGACACAACCCGTATCAGCTTATTTCTTACTTGACAGTCAAGTATGGCGGTTTTACCTATGCAGAGGTTGCGGATGAGATCCAGGAGATTTTTAAGGAACAGTATGGGTTGTATACGGACTCGACACGAGAAACTGTAACAGAAAAGAAAAAGGTCAGGGTTGGGGAATCACTGGGACAGGTGGTGACCAGCGGATATTGTAACTGTTCAATCTGTTGCGGGCAGTGGAGCGGTGGTCCGACTGCAAGTGGCGCATATCCACAGGCTAATCATACGATTGCAGTAGATGCTTCCAATCCATTTGTGCCAATGGGAACCCATGTCATTATGAACGGAGTGGAATATGTAGTAGAAGATACGGGAGCATTTGCAAAATATGGTGTTCAGTTTGATGTATATTATGGTGATCATGTTTCTGCATCAGCACATGGGCATCAGACCTGGGAAGCGTACATAGCAGACAGCAACGGAAGTCAGGAAGTAGAAGTAACAACGACAAGAGAAGTGAACCGTTTGGATGTAACACTCACGAACCATAATCTGGATGCAGTTTTAAGAAACCGTATGACAGATAAGGAACAGGAGCAGTATGACGCTTACAACAAATACTATGGAAATCGTGATTATCTGTTTGACCTTAACACAATTCCGACAGGTGGGGCAGGCTTTGGATATGATATTCCGGCAGAAGCACTTTCTGATCCGCAGTTTGCCAAGATGATTCGGGAAGCAGAAAAATATCTGGGTTATCCGTATGTGTGGGGCGGTGCATCTCCATCTACCAGTTTTGATTGTTCCGGTTTCGTATGTTGGGTAATCAATAACTGCGGAAATGGCTGGAATGTAGGAAGAACAACGGCAGATGGGCTTCGGTCTTATTGCTCCTATGTATCTCCATCTGATGCAAAGCCGGGAGATCTGATCTTTTTCCAGGGAACTTATGATACGCCGGGAGCGAGCCATGTTGGAATTTATGTAGGAAATAATATGATGATCCATTGTGGAAACCCGATTCAGTATACGAGCATTGCAAGCTCTTACTGGCAGCAACACTTTATGGCATTTGGAAGGCTTCATTAGAAGGGAGTGATGGAATATGAACATGCGATTAAAAAAGGTTCTGGATGATATTCAGAAAACTGAAGATAAGATTCTGGAATTACAGGAATATGTAAAGAAACTAAAAATCCAGAAAAAGCAGATGGAGGATGCAGAAATTATCAAGGCGATTCGTTCCATGAAAATGGATAGTCGAGAGATGTTGACTTTTCTGGATGGGATTCAGAACGGAACAGTTACCATGCAGTTTGATGAGGAGGGCAATCTCTCTATGGATAGTTCCGAAACAGATGCAAAGAAAGAAGAGAGTCTGGAGAGAAATGTGGCAACCGGACAGGTAGAAGAAAGTGAGGATTTGGAAGATGAAGAATAAGGTAATGAAAAAAATTTTGATGGTCATGCTGTCAGCTACGATGCTGATTGGTTCTGCCAGTGTGACTGCTTTTGCACAGGCAAATGAAAATGCAGAGCAGACCGAAGCAACAGAGCAGGTCATAGAAGAACAGCCTGCAGAGCAGCCTGCCACAGAAGGAACACCGTTTTCTACACCGGGAAACGGACAGCTTGTGGATGATAAGGAGAATGACAGTACCAAGCAGTTTCTGACTGTACAGACAAAGAATGGAAATACCTTTTATATGGTCATTGACCGTTCCGGTACTTCTGAAAATGTGTACATGATGTCACTTGTGGATGAAAATGACCTGGCAGAGTTCTTAGATGAAACCAAAGAAACGGAAAAGAAAGAGGAATCTGCGGTTGTTCTTCCAGAAACGACTACAACACCAGAACCGGAAACTACAGCACAGCCGGAAACAGAGGCAAAGCAGGAATCTGGCATTAACAAGATGATTGGATGGATTGCTTTGGGAGCAGTTGCAACGCTGGCATTGGGTGGTCTTGGCATGTTCGCTTTTGGAAAATTGAGAAAGAAAAAAGAGGACGGCATTGTAGAGGAAGGTCTGGAATTTGCTGATGACAGTTACATCAATGAAGATGAAGAAAATGCAGAGAATCAGCAGAAATAACAAAAAATCATAAAGTATGGAGAAAGGGCAGTTCTTTTGGGACTGCCTTTTTGACAGGAACAGGAGAAAAATATGGCGAAATTTTTAGTGATTGCAGAGAAACCAAGCGTGGCACAGAGTCTTGCAAAGAATTTATCTGCATATCAGAGAGAGGACGGCTATCTGGAGGGGAACAGTTGTATTGTCAGTTGGTGCTTGGGACATCTCGCAGAATATGCACCACCAGAAATTTATGATGAAAAATATGAAAAATGGCAGTTTGAGGATTTACCGATCATCCCGGAAGTATGGAAAGTGCAGGTATCAGAGGATAAAAAGAAGCAGTTTGAAGTATTGTGCAGCTTAATGAATCGGGAAGATGTGGCGTATCTGGTCAATGGCTGTGACGCCGGGCGAGAGGGAGAACTGATTTTTAAAAGAGTTTATGATCTGGCAGGCTGTCAAAAACCAGTGAAGCGTCTGTGGATCAGTTCAATGGAAGATGAAGCAATTCAGAAAGGCTTCCAGACCTTAAAGGACGGGAAAGAATACGCAGGTCTTTGTAATGCTGCGGTGTGCAGAGCGCAGGCAGACTGGCTGATCGGAATGAATGCAACGAGAGCCTATACAACCAGATATTTTAAACGCCTGGTGGTCGGCAGGGTACAGACACCAACGCTTTCCATGCTGACAGAAAGAAAAGAGAAAATCGAGCATTTCAAGAAAGAAGCCTATTATAAGGTTTCTCTGTCAGATGGGAAACTTACAGTAACATCAGAAAATATCCAGTTTGAAGCAGAAGCAGACGAATTAAGAAAACTTTGTGATGGGGAAGAAGCAATGGTTACAAAAGTAAAAAAGGCGCAGAAACGAATTTCACCGCCGAAACTTTATGATCTGACCAGTCTGCAGAGAGAGGCGAACCGTTATTTTGGATACACCGCTCAGAAAACACTGGATATGCTGCAGGAACTGTATGAGGAAAAGATGGTTACATATCCGAGAACGGATAGCCAGTATGTAACGGAAGATATGAAAGAAACGGTAGAAACACTTGCAGATGAAATGACAGATTTTCTCCCATTTTTGAAATCTGAACAGTCTGGAGGAAATGCAGAGCGTGTAATCAATAATACAAAAGTATCAGACCACCATGCAATCCTGCTGACAAAAGAGGCAGTAGAAAAAGGTATGGGAGGACTTTCAGATGGAAAGAAAAATCTTATGATGCTGATCGGACAGCAGCTTGTACAGGCAACCGGAGAAGATTACCTTTATGAGCAGACTGAAATTTCTGTACAGTGCAAAGAACATGAATTTGCTACGAAAGGAAAGCTGCCTGTGCAGATGGGATTTAAAGAAGTGGAAGAAGCCTTTCGGAAATATTGTGTGAAGGATAAGAGATCTGATGAACCAGATAATAAGACAGGACTTCCAGAAGGGTATGAGGAGGGAATGATTCTTGTTTCTGTGAAAGCAGAGAAGAGTACCCATTACACTTCCCCACCGAAGATGTTTACCGAAGATACTCTGCTTGCTGCGATGGAAACAGCGGGAAATAAGGAATTTGATTCTGAAACAGAGAAAAAGGGACTTGGGACACCGGCAACCAGAGCTAATATTATTGAGAAACTGGTATCTTCCGGATATGCAGAACGTAAAGGAAAACAGATTCTTCCTACGGCGGCAGGTTGTGAGCTGATTCATGTAATGCCGGAGAATCTGAAATCTGCAAGCCTGACAGCAGAATGGGAGAATCAGCTTCTGATGATGGAAAAGGGAAAAATTCGGGATGATGAATTTATGGATGGGATTGTATCTATGATTACTGAGATCCTTTCTGTATGCAGGGCGATTCCGGAAGAAGAACGAAGTCGTTTTCAGACTGCAAGGGAAGTAATCGGGAAATGTCCAATATGCGGTTCCGATGTATATGAGGGTAAGAGCAATTATTACTGTTCTGACAGAAGCTGTCCGTTTGCTTTATGGAAGTCAAATAGGTTTCTGGAAAGTATGAAAAAATCAATGGATAAAAAGATGGCTGTGGAGCTTCTGAAAAGGGGACGTACTCATGTAAAAGGACTGTATTCCAAGAAAAAAGACAGCAAATTTGATGCTGACCTTGTACTTGGGGTGGAAGATGGAAAAGCCAGATTCAGTCTGGAATTTCCTAAAAAGAAAACAAACAGCAACAAACAAAAATAATAAAGAACTGACGGAAGGAGGAATAAGGTTATGGCTCGATTGGAAGATATAAGAGATCTTGCAGAAGCACATGCATCCAGTATCAGCAGTTCGTCCAGGGACTGGATGAACTATCTGGATACCTCAGCCAGATTATACCGATACCCATTTATGGATCAGCTTCTGATTCATGCACAGCGTCCACAGGCAACTGCCTGTGCGTCGCTGGAATTATGGAATCAAAAAATGTTCCGGTGGGTAAACAGAGGGGCAAAAGGAATTGCCCTTATAGATGAAACCACGCAGAAAACAAGACTTCGATATGTATTCGATGTTCAGGATACCCATATGGTAAATGGTGGAAGAACACCGTATCTGTGGAAACTACAGGAAGAACAGCAGGAAGAGGTATTGCTTCACCTGGAAGAAGTTTATGGATTGGAAGCGAAAGATACGAAAAATCTTTCTGACGCTTTGATGGCAACCGCTAGGTATATGGTGGAGGAAAATCTGGAGGAGTATCTGGATGGTCTGTTGTATGTGACAGAGGGAACCTATCTGGAAGAACTGGAGGAAGATACCATCCGCAGTGAGTTCCGAAGTCTGTTGACGGACAGCATTTATTATACACTTGCTTCCAGATGCGGACTTGATCCAATGGAACGGCAGGAGGAAATGGATTTTGTACATATTACAGATTACAATCGCCTCTCTGTGCTGACATTCATTGGAAATGCCACAAGCAGAGCGAGTGAATCAGTTCTGGTGGATATTGGAAGATATGTACATCGCATTTTATTAGAAGAAATGAAAAAAGGTATTGAAAATTCAGAAGAAAGGAATTATAATAACTTCAACACGTTAATTCGTGAAAGTAAAGAAAACAACGATACTATTACAGAAAAAGAATATTCACAGGAAAATGAAGGAGGAAATGAGAATGGCACTGACATATTATCGAAAAGGGGATTATCTGTTTCCAAACCTGACAATTCAGGAAACAGAAGCACAGATCGGGAAATACGGAATGCTGCGGAGGACATTTCTGAAGGAGTACAAGAACAGCCTGTACCAGAGCCTGTTGCTGACCGGGAAATTGAACAGCCATCTGGAGGAGATCGAGAAAGCGGCACAGGAGAGATTGGAAGTACTGATGGAGAAACTGTTGGAGAAGAATCCGGCACCGTCGAAAGAGGAGAACCCGATGGCGTGGACAGCACATATGAACAGTCTGACGGCAACAGCGGAAGAGAGCATCTTGACGGAATTGGTATACAGTTAATTGAAGATACAAGTGAAGATCAGTTAAGTAAAGCAGAGGAAGAAATTGCCTCTGCTTTATCTTTGCCAGAACTTCCGTCTGTAAATGAACAGAAACGAGAAATTGAAAACAGAGTAGCGGCCCTTTATGCAGGAGAGATTGCCATTCCAAGTGAAGTGGTCGATGAGGTTTTAAGAACCGGAGGAAACCGAAGCAAGAGCCAGCTTCGTATTATCTATAATTTTATGAGCGAACAGACACCGGAGGAATATACGGAGTTTGTGAAGCGGGAGTATGGGACTGGTGGAAAAGGCTTTGAAATCAATGGTATGGAGTATTCGGTCTGGTTTGATGAAACCGGATTGCAGATTGCAGTAGGACATACGGTTACGGATCAGATTCTGGATAAGGCGTTTTTATCCTGGGAAGATGTGAGTGGACGTATCCATCAGCTTTTGAAACAGGGTGAATATGCACCGCAGTCTGTACTCGATGTTGCAAGGGAGAACGCAGTAAAGGAACATGCCCAGGCACTTGCCTATATGAAAGCGGATATGGCAGAGGGTGTAGCGGAACTTGTTTTTGATGAAGAGGATTTACCATATCTTCGCAGTATTTATCCGGAAATAACAGATTATCTAGAAGAAAAGTTGTCAGATTCGCAGTGGCTGTCAGATATGAATGAGCGTCTGGAAGGACTGGCAATGGCTTATGAGGAAGATAGAAGCATTATGCGGTTCCGTACCTATAACCCAGTCAGAATATCCAGTCAGTTCCAGAAATTTGCAGCAGAAGTGGTTCCATACAGTGCCAGGGAGGAATTTGCATGGCAGGAACATAAGGTGTTTATTACTCAGGATGAAATAGACGCTTTTCTTGCCGGTGGAGGTCCTTATTCTGATGGCAGGCTTTCTACCTATTCGTTTTATCTTCTGAATGAAGATGATAAAGCGAGAACAGATTTTATTAAGGAAAAATACGGTACAGGTGGTTGTAGCCACGCTTTATGTGGTGCAGATAATTCCCATGCAGATTATGACGGAAAAGGGTTGAAACTGGAGAGAGGAACCTATGGGAATCCAGATACTTCGGTGTTGCTTCCCTGGGCAAAAGTGGCGAAAAGAGTCGGTTATCTGATTGATAATCAACAGTTTTTACATTCTGCTGATTATTCCCGTATGCCAGATTATGAAAGGGAACGAATTGCAGGGAAAGTGATCAGCTTTTATGCAAGACTGCCAGAAGAAATTGAGCGTCCATTTAAACAGGATTTCTTCAATGAAGAAGCAAAAAAAGAATTACCTGCTATGCTGAATGATTCGGAACAGGCACAGAAACTGTTACAGGCGATGGACGATGCACTGGCAATGCTGCCATTGGATTTTGAATCAGTAAATGAAACTTATGAGAAGAAATTACAGCTTTTAACAGAAGTACATCAGTATGTGGAGGGCAGCTATACGATTTTCCCGGCACAGGAAGTAGCAGAGCAGACGGAAGGCTTGACAGGATACCAGATGTCTTTATTTGACATTATGAGTAATTCTGAACCAGAGGAAATTACGGAAGAACTGGAAGTAGAAGAATCGGCTGCAGAAGTGGAAGAGATACAGAATGAAGAACCAGAGGCAGATCCGCATATGTCCTTTGAAGAAGCAAAAGAATTGTGGGAAGATGGCTTTTATGAGGATGATTATGTATTAAAAAGTCGTGTAGGCGAACTGATCTATGACAGTATGGATACAGTTGGAAAATCTGTAGAGGATTTTTCCGAGGAACAGATGGCGGTTATCCGAAAGCTGGCTGAACAGGAGCGTATGTTAGAACCAGTATTGAATCCAGACTTTTCACCGGAACAGATGCAGTTGGTTTCTGACATTTCGGAAAAACTCTGGAATGATAATGGCAGATGGCAGGAGGATATGATCGAGCCATATACAGATCATGTCATGAATCCAGAAGAAATTACCAGAGTACGACAAGAACTGGATTTACAAGAATCAGAGTCTGAGCCAGAAGATGTAGTTGTACAGGAACAGTGGGACGAGAATGTATTTGAATATCAGGGGTATCATTTTGAACCAGTGGGGATTCTTCCGCAAGGTCTGGAAGGGAAAGAACTGGTAAACCAGACAAGAGGAAATACAGAATTACATTTGACTACCTACGAGCGAGAAGATGATATTTTATATTCCTATGCAGGATTTTACGAAGCAAGTGGTTCATCAAAAGCTGATATTTTCCGGTGTATGGAAACTGGACGAAATTATATTCCGGGGGAGAACGAACTGTTTGGCTATGAGGGAGAATTTTTGCCATATCTGCAGAATGAACAGGTGCAGGAACAGGAACCTCATAACTTCCATATTACGGACGATGACCTTGGTGCTGGCGGTCCGAAGGCAAAGTTTAAAGCAAATATGGAAGCTATCCGGCTACTGAAAGAACTGGAACAGGATCAGAGATTAGCAACACCGGAAGAACAGGAAGTGTTGTCGAGGTATGTTGGATGGGGCGGTATTCCCCAGGCTTTTGAAGAAAGAAACAGTGCCTGGGCAGAGGAATATACACAGTTAAAAGGAGTCCTTACGCCAGAAGAATACAGTGCAGCAAGGGCATCAACGCTGAACGCTTTTTATACTTCTCCAACAGTCATCAAGGCAATGTATGAAGCACTTGGAAACATGGGACTGAAACAGGGAAATATCCTGGAACCGTCCTGTGGAGTAGGAAACTTTATGGGACTTTTACCGGAAAGTATGAGTACCACAAATATGTATGGTGTAGAGCTTGATCCGATTTCCGGGCAGATTGCAAAGCAGCTTTACCAGAAGAACAGGATTGCAGTACAGGGATTTGAGGAAACCAGTTACCCGGACAGCTTTTTTGACTGCGTAATCGGAAATGTACCGTTTGGGGCATACCAGGTCAGTGATCGCAAGTATGATCGATACCATTTTATGATCCATGACTATTTTATTGCAAAATCTTTAGACCTGCTACGTCCCGGAGGAGTGGTGGCAGTTGTCACATCAAGCGGTACGATGGATAAACAGAATCTGGAAGTCCGACAGTATTTTGCAAATCGGGCAGACCTGCTTGGGGCGATTCGCTTACCGAACAATGCTTTCCAGAGAAATGCCAATACCAGTGTGGTTGCGGATATTCTGTTTTTCCAGAAAAGGGACAGGGCTGCGATCACAGAGCCAGACTGGGTACAGTTAAAAACCACACCAGAAGGATATACGGTCAATTCTTATTTTGCTGACCATCCGGAAATGGTGCTTGGGGATTTTACAACAGAAAGTACCCAGTACGGAAAACAGGAAGTAACGGTAAAGGCAAAAGAGGGAGCAGATCTGGCTGAGCAGTTAAAAGAAGCGGTGAAGCATATCCAGGGAACCATCACAGAGCAGGAGATTTCGGATACGGAACTGGAAGAACAGGTGGTATCCATACCGGCAGATCCGGACATTAAGAACTTCAGCTTTGCACTTGTCGGAGAGGATATTTATTACAGGGAAAATTCTGTTATGAATAAGATGGAACTTCCCGTTGTGACAGGCGAACGTGTCAGAGGGATGGTTGCGATCCGGGATGCAACAAACAGACTTCTGGAACGGCAGTTGGAAGAATGCAGTGATGAAGAGGTTGCCAGCTTACAGGCTGAGTTGAATCAGGTTTATGACAGTTTTACTGCCAAGTATGGACTACTCAGCAGCAATGCAAATAAAAGAGCGTTCAGCATGGACAGCAGCTATTGCCTTTTGACTTCCCTTGAATTTCTGGATGAAAAGGGCGAGTTGAAGCGGAAAGCAGACATATTTACGAAAAGGACGATCCGCAGGGCAGAGCCGGTAACATCGGTAGATACTGCAAGTGAGGCACTGGCGGTATCTATCGGGGAAAAGGCGAAAGTGGATATTCCTTATATGATGGAGCTTACAGGGAAAACAGAGGAAGAGGTCACAGAGGAGCTTACAGGTGTTATCTTCAAAAATCCGCTTACAGATAAATGGGAGCCATCCGACGAGTATCTTTCCGGGAATGTCAGGGAGAAGCTGAACGTTGCAAGGCAGTTTGCAGAAAACCATCCGGAATATATGGTCAATGTGCAGGCACTGGAACGGGTACAGCCGAAAGACCTGGATGCTTCCGAGATTGAAGCAAGGCTTGGTGCAACATGGATTTCTCCGGACTATATTACAGAGTTCATGGCAGAAACATTCCATACACCACGACACCATATCAATTATGAGCGTATTAAAGTGCAGTATGCGGAAGTGACTGGACAGTGGAATGTAAAGGGAAAGAATGTGGATAGCAGCAATAATCCACTTTCCACATCAACTTATGGAACACAAAGGGCAAATGCTTATAGATTGTTGGAGGATGCGTTGAATCTGCATGATACAAAAATTTATGACACAATACATGATGCGGATGGGGAACACCGGGTACTGAACCGAAAGGAAACTACTCTGGCGCAGCAGAAGCAGGAACTGATCCGGGAGGAATTTAAAGAGTGGATCTTTAAGGATATGAGCCGACGGGAAACGCTCTGCAAGATTTATAATGAACGGTTTAACAGTGTAAGACCAAGAGAATATGATGGCAGTCATATCCAGTTTGTCGGAATGAATCCGGAAATTAAGCTGATGGAGCATCAGAAAAATGCGGTGGCACATATTCTTTATGGAAATAATACCCTGCTCGCACACTGTGTAGGTGCAGGCAAGACATTCCAGATGATCGCAGCTGGTATGGAGAGCAAGCGTCTGGGACTGGCACAAAAGAGCCTTTATGTGGTTCCAAACCATTTGCTGGAACAGTGGGGAAGCGATTTTTTACGCTTGTATCCGGGAGCAAATGTTCTGGTGGCAACAAAGAAAGATTTTGAACCGGCAAACAGAAAACGGTTCTGTTCCAGAATCGCAACAGGGGATTATGATGCGGTTATTATTGGACACAGCCAGTTCGAAAAAATCCCGCTTTCTAGGGAAAGACAGATTGCATTGCTTGAAGATCAGATTGCAGATATTACATTTTCTATTGAATCAGCAAAGACGCAGGTTGGAGAGCAGTATACCGTTAAACAGATGGAAAAGACGAAGAAAACCCTGAAAGCAAAACTGGAAAAATTAAATGACCAGACACGAAAAGATGATGTTGTGACTTTTGAGCAGTTAGGCGTGGACAGGCTGTTTGTGGACGAGTCACATTATTACAAAAATCTTTTTTTATACACTAAAATGCGGAATGTGGCAGGCATTTCACAGACCGATGCACAGAAAAGTTCAGATATGTTTATGAAATGCAGGTACATGGATGAGATTACCGGGGGAAAGGGAATTACGTTTGCAACGGGAACACCCGTATCAAACAGTATGACCGAATTATACACCATTATGAGATACCTCCAGTATGATACTTTAATGAATATGGGAATGGGGCATTTTGATTCGTGGGCAGCTACTTTTGGAGAAACTGTTACGGCAATCGAATTGTCACCGGAAGGGACGGGCTATCGTGCAAAAACACGATTTGCCCGTTTCTTTAATCTTCCGGAACTGATTTCCATATTTAAGGAAACAGCAGATATTCAGACTGCGGACATGTTGAATCTTCCTGTACCGGAAGCAGAATATATCAATGAAGTATTAAAACCGAGCGATGAGCAGAAAGAAATGGTGGAAGCATTTTCAGAACGTGCAGAGCAGGTTAGGGGAGGTGCGGTAGATCCAAGGGTAGATAACATGCTCAAAATTACCAATGATGGAAGAAAATGTGCATTAGACCAGAGGCTTTTAAATGATATGTTGCCAGACGCAGGGAAAAGCAAGGTAAATGCCTGTGTGGAGAATGCTTTCCAGGTATGGGAGGACGGAAAAGATACACAGGCTACCCAGTTAATCTTCTGTGACCTCAGTACACCGAAAACTGACGGAACGTTCAATGTTTATGATGATGTAAGAAACAAGCTGGTGGAACGGGGAATCCCGAAAGAGCAGATCGCATTTATTCATGAATACAATACGGAAGTAAAAAAAGCGGAGTTGTTTGCAAAGGTGCGGGCCGGGCAGGTAAGAATCCTGATGGGTTCCACTCCGAAACTCGGCGCTGGTACCAACGTCCAGGACAGACTACTTGCACTGCATCATCTGGACTGCCCCTGGAAACCGTCCGACTTGGAACAGCAGGAGGGACGTATTCTCAGGCAGGGAAACCAGAATGACAAGGTAAAAATCTTCCGGTATGTAACGGAAAATACGTTTGATTCGTACATGTGGCAGATTCTGGAAAACAAGCAGAAGTTTATTTCACAGATCATGACCAGTAAATCCCCGGTGCGTGCCTGTGAAGATGTAGATGATACAGCTCTGTCCTATGCAGAAATCAAAGCACTGGCAACAGGAAACGAGTACATCAAAGAAAAAATGGATCTGGATGTGCAGGTAAGTAAACTGAAACTTTTGAAAGCAAACCACACCAGTCAGATCTATCGTCTGGAATCGGATATTGCAAAGCGGTATCCGGTACAGATTACAGCATTAAAAGAGAAGATTGCCGGTATGCGTGTGGATGCAGATGTAGTAAAAGGAATAGATTTGCAGGATAATGACCACTTTGCAATGACAGTTGGTGGAAAGCTGTATACCGATAAAAAAGAAGCGGGAGTTGCACTCATTTCAGCAGCATCCGGCTTGAAGTCCGTAAAATCAGCAGGGCAGATCGGAGAATATCATGGTTTTGCACTTTCTTCAGAATACAATTTCCTGTCGAATACTTATACCCTGACGATCAAGGGAAAATGTTCTTATAAGATTGAGTTCGGAAAGGATACTCTGGGCAATATCCAGAGGATTCATAATGCACTTTCTGCAATCGAGAAAAAGCTGGCAGATACCGAGCAGAATCTGGAAACGGTACAACAGCAGTTAAAGACCGCACAGGAAGAGGTGCAGAAGCCATTCCCGAAAGAAGCGGAACTGAGTGAAAAAATGGAACGTCTGGCAGAACTAAATGCCATGCTGAACATGGATGAGAAAGGGGGAGAAAATCTTCTGGCAGATGAGGGCATTGGGGAAAATCCGGAAGTAAACGTGACAGAGGAACGACAGGACAGAATTGCTGACAGTGTTCATAAAACATCTATTCTGGAAAGACTGAAAGAACAGAAACAGCAGGAGCAGACAGGCGAAATACAGCAGAAACCAAAAAAGAAACACGAACAGGAGTTATAAAGGGTATCCCGTCAGAGTGACCATAGCTTTGGCGGGATTTTTCTATGGAGGATTTGATTATGGCAAACAGAGAAGAACAGTTAAAGCAGATTACAGAGCAGTTGGAACAGGGTGTTGCAGAAATATTCACATCAGAAAAATATACGGAATATCTGAATACAATGGCAAAGTTCCATAATTACAGTTTTAATAATACATTGTTGATCGCTATGCAGAAACCGGAAGCAACACTGGTAGCGGGGTATCAGGCATGGCAGAAGAAATTCAACCGACAGGTAAAAAGAGGGGAAAAAGGCATCCAGATTATTGCCCCGGCTCCGTTTAAAGAGAAACAGGAGATTGAAAAAACTGATCCGGAAACAGGCGAGATTGTGATTGGGAAAGATGGACAGCCGGAAACAGAAGTAGTAGAGCGTGTTATTACAAAATTCCGGGTTACGACAGTATTTGATGTCAGCCAGACCACAGGAGAACCGATTCCAGAGTTTGAGGTATCAGAACTGGATGGAGATGTTTTGATCTACCATGATTTTATGGAATCATTAAAAATGGTTGCCCCGGTTCCTATCCGTTTTATTGAGATTGATGGGGAGGCGAAAGGCTTTTATCAGCTTGTCGATAAATATATTGCTATCCAGCCTGGCATGAGTGAGGCACAAACCATGAAAACAGCGGTGCATGAAACCGCACATGCAGTATTGCATGATCGTGATCAGATGGAAGTAGAGGGCATCGTAAAAGATCAGCTTACAAGGGAAGTAGAAGCATTATACCCATGTTTTTATAATGTTGATCTTTTAAATTATTTTCCATA
>NZ_QULA01000014.1:0-94936 GCF_003481595.1 Blautia sp. OM07-19 | reverse complement strand
ATAAGATAGCACATTTTGTTGAAGTTTCTTTATATTTTATTTTATCTAGCACAACAAGTAAAGTTAGGGTGATTCTTAATCGGATGGTAATTTTGATAAAAAAGAGATTTAAAGATTGATGTAAAAAACTACATAATGCTTCAAAACTATATTTTCGTTCCACTTGATATATTCCGAAAAACCATGGAAAATAAGGGTATAAGCAACAAACTGGATGCATGGCTGGCATTCCTGAGCATGGATTCCCCGGAAATGATCATGGAACTGTCCAGCAAGTATCCAGAGTTTAAGGCAATGTATGAACATGTATATAACATATGTCAGAACGTGGAGAAGGTGATGAGCATGTATTCAGAAGAATTAAAAATCCTCGACCAAAATACGGTAAGATACATGGTAGATCAGATGCAGGAAGAGATAGACAGTCAGAGAGCGCAGTTGAACAGCCAAAAAGAGCAATTGGTTAGTCAGAAGAACCAGTTGGAAATAAAAGATAAACAACTGGAACAGCAGGAGAAAGAATTACAGAAATTACGCCGTATGCTTGCGGAAAAAGATAAATGAGAGAAAATATGAGGCTGCCTTTATATAGGTGGTCTCATAGTTCTCTGCAGAGATTTTGACTAATATAAAAAATTTGGAACAAATATGTAATTTTTATAGACTATAATATATTCATAAGACAAATGAATGAAGGAGGGGCAGCACAAAATAAGAGCTTTGTAAAAATTGGATCAGACTTTGGAAAAATTATGCCAGGAAAGAGAGGAAAAGGAATGAAACGAAGTATTTTATCAAGGATGGCAGCATTTTTGTTGATTTTTGTACTGGGATTTGCTGTAGTAGCAGGAAACAATGTTTCGACGGTAGAAGCGGCAGCCAGAAGTTCTTCCATCAACATGAACATTTTCAAAAAGAAAAATGTACGGACTTATCTTCAGGATATGTCTTATGCAGGCGGAATTAATTTTTCCGGGCAGACGCAGTTAAAGAAGAATCTTCCTAAAATTGTCCGTCGAGATTTCCTGTATGCAAACTGGAAAAAATACAAACGTTATCGAACGGGAGTAGATATGCTGGTTCCGAAAAGCGTTGTCCTCAAACATATACAGGATACCTACGGAATCAAAGTAAAAAGTGTGAATCTCCCGGTAAAAAAGGGAAAGTATCTGCTCAAAGAATTGTGGTGGCAGAGTGAAACTGTGATGAAATATTACAACGCAGTCCGCACAAAAACAGGAGCTACGATCACGATCAGGGGCAGTTTGTTTGGCAGATATGCAGGAAAAGAAGTGATTACAGTAAAACCTGCACGAAATTCGATGGGATTTGTAATCACATCCATGAGATATTATAGAGCAGGCAGGTAAAGTTTATTCCGCTTGACATATTCCGAAAAACCATGGAAAATAAGGGTATCAGAAATAAACTGGATGCATGGTTAGCCAAAAAGAGCAATTGGTTAGTCAGAAGAAGCAGTTGGAAATAAAAGACAAACAACTGGAACAGCAGGAGAAAGAATTACAGGAATTACGCCGTATGCTTGCAGAAAAAAATAAATGAATGAAGATGGGAAAGAACAAAACAGGGGCTACGATCACGATCAGAGCCAGGTTGTTTGGCAAGTATGCAAGGACAGGAAGCAAAAATCTTTCCGCACCATCTTGACATATCAAAAATCGAGTGTTATATTACAAATAGAACAAAAGACAAGGGCAGGGGATGCGGGAGTTTATGACCGCATCTTCTTTTCTATACGAATATAACCGGAGGTGGCATTATGGCTAAGAGAGATTATTATGATGTCCTTGGGGTCGGAAGAAATGCCGATGCGAAGGAGATCAAGAGAGCATACAGGAAACTTGCGAAGAAATATCATCCGGACATGAATCCGGGGGATAAGAATGCGGAACAGAAGTTTAAAGAGATCACAGAAGCATATAATATCTTAAGTGATGACGAGAAGAAGAAACTGTACGACCAGTATGGTTTCGCGGCCTTTGAAGAAGGTGCAGGTGCCGAAGGTGCTTATGGCGGAGGCCAGGGATTCCATGGTCAGGGTGGTTTTGGTAGTGGATTTGGCGGCTTCGGCCAGGGCGGCAGCGGCTACCATGAATACCATTTCGAAAACGGCAACATGGGCGATATGGGAGATATTTTTGGGGATATCTTTGGAAATATGTTCCATGGTCAGAGCGGCAGTCAGAGCGGCAGCTTCGGAGGGCAGGGCTTCCACAGCCAGAGCGGATTTGGCGGCTTCGGCGGAAGAAGTACGCAGGCAAAGGGCAGTGATCTTCACTCAGAAGTAAGCGTCAGCTTCGAAGAAGCAGCCTTTGGATGCGACAGAGTGATGAGGCTGTCTGATCCATCTGGAAATGGCGTTACCCAGACACTTAAGGTACATGTCCCGGCAGGCATCGAAGATGGCAAGAGCATCCGTCTGAAAGGAAAAGGAAATCCGGGATTCAATGGCGGTCCTGCAGGAGATCTTTTCCTCAAAGTCAATGTGGCATCGAAACCTGGCTTTGAGCGTAAAGGAATGGATATCTACACAACAGCAAATATTCCATTTACAACAGCCGTATTTGGCGGCGAAGCCAAAGTCACCACCCTGTACGGCGATGTGATCTGCAAGATCCCGGAGGGTACACAGTCCGGACGTAAGATCCGTCTGAAAGGCAAAGGAATTGTTTCTATGAAAGATTCTGCTGTCCACGGCAATCAGTACGTAACTGTACAGATCCAGGTACCGCAGAACTTAAGCCCGGAGGCAAAAGAAAAGCTGAGAGAATTCCAGCAGGTCTTGCGTAAGGATACACAGAAGAGAAGAGGAAGTGCAGCATAAAGCACTTCCTCTTTTTGTATCTGTGTCGAAAACGAAAGAATTTCTTATTTTTATCTTAGCTTTATGAAAAGAGATTATGAAATTTCTGTAAAATCGGATATTTTGGGCATTTTGTGGATTGATTAAATCTTATAAATAGGTATATTATACCTACAGATAAATGAAACAAGAATGTAATGACTGAAACAATAAATTGCCCCTGGCATGCAGCCAGCATATTCGGAAAGGTGATATTTTGAATTATCTGAAGAAATCAAAACATTTGTGGATGATTCCGCTGTATGGGATTTTTTATATGGTATCCTTTATGCTCGTAGAGCGAAGCGATGTGAAAATACATATCATCCATTCGCTGGCAGATGACAAAATCCCGTTCTGCCCGTATTTTATTATTCCATATGTGATGTGGTACTTTTTTCTGATCGGTACAGTGGTTTATTTCGTGCTGTTCTGCCCGGGCAAGAAGGAATATTATCAGTATATTGGCACTCTGGCAGTGGGAATGACCTTGTTCATTCTGGTTTCCTATGTTTACCCGAACGGACAGAATCTTCGACCGGATCTGACCGGGGAGAGCGGTATTTTTATTTCAGCGGTCAGATTTTTGTATAAGATCGACACGCCTACGAATATTTTTCCAAGTATCCACGTATTTAATTCTGTGGCAAGCTGTGTAGCACTTTTCCAGAATGAGAGATGCAGGAAAAATAAAGTATTTACAGCAGCACAGACAGTTCTGACAGTGTCTATCATCATGGCAACCATGTTCTTGAAGCAGCACTGTGTTTCAGATGTAATGACAGCACTGATTCTGAATATCCTGTGTTACCAGCTTTTCTACCGTGTGATTCCGGCAAGGCAGGAGAAGCTTGCAGAAGTTTTTACACGTAAAGAAATCCTTACCGTACCGAATCTTCTGAGTCTTATCAGACTCGGACTTGCGATTCTTTTCCTTGGAATCTGCGAGAGACATGGTATGAGAGGAAACAGACCGGCTCTGACCATGATCATCCTGGCAGCGGCAGCGACCGACTTCCTGGATGGAAGAATTGCGAGATCCTTTAATCAGATCAGCAGGATCGGAAGACTGCTTGATCCACTGGCAGACAAGGCAATGCAGGCAGTGATGCTAGCGTGTCTGATATCACGTTATCCGCTGGTGAAACTTGTGATGATCCTGTTTGTGATAAAAGAAACATACATGCTGGTCGTAGGCTGGAAAGTCATTATGGAGACCGACGCGACCGGGGAAGCTCAGTGGCATGGCAAGCTGAATACAGCAGTTACTTATGTAGTTGTGATGATTTTGACAGCAGGAGTCAGACTTCCGTATTCGACAGCCAATGTGCTGATCGGGGCTTGTGCTGTGTGCATGACGATGTCCTTCGTAATGTACGGGGCTGAATTCCGCGAGGCACTGGAGCGCAAAAACGGTCTGATGGGACCGAAATACCGTAGGAACCTGAGCGGCAGAGACTGGATCTGAATCAGGAGTGCCTTTCAATTTCCCGGAGTAATGTCTGCCGTTTCTCCTGAAACATCAACTGTTCACTGTAATGAAAATAAGGCTCGCATCCAAAAGTGCTGATAAACTGTACCGCCTTTGGATTGTGGCTCAGATCTGAAGTCAGGAAAAGAAGTTCCGGTCCATCTTCAAAGGCTTCACTTGCAAAACGATATCCATTTTCCAGTGCGAGAGAAGTTTGTGCGGCAAGATTTTTGCGATTATCTACCTCGTCACTCAGGGCATCCCTGAGAATGGCGAGGTTTTTTTGTGGATCATTCACCCGCTTCTTACGTGTTTCGACAAGACAGCTTTCCAGAATTTTTGTGATCTGTTCGTTCTGCTCATAGTCCGCAGAAGAAATAAGATGATTTTCCAGCTTAACTTTCAGAGCCTGTTTTCGCTGTATAATGATTTCATCGAGTGTTTCTTCGCGCAGCAGGGCGGCACGGATCTGCTTCAGCGTGTCGTGGAGTGCTGTTGTAAACTGATCTTCTTTCTGGAACTGCTGGAAAAAACTGTTCCACCCATCGAGAAGAAGCCCCGCGACAGAGATTTTTTCATCGGTGGAAGCTTGCTGTACGAGATTACAGCGGTCCTGAAATTCTTCCTCAGAGATACGGCCGGAGAGCAGTTCCGGAATCCGGTAGTCCTGGCGGTATTTTGCATAGAGATCATAATATCCGGCAAAATCCCTGGCAGTTTCCGGTTCCTGAAGATACTGCAGGACCAGGTCTGCGTCCGGTGTGAGATCAAGATCCTCATATCCATACAGAATGGAAGAAAGATCTTCCCATCCTCGTGCTGTGACGAAGCGGACACCGGAAGCAGTGTTTTCTACATGATAGAAACGATCATTATGTAAACTTAAATAAGAAAGGATCGCCGGATGGATGCCCTTTGCCCAGGCATATTCCTTCCACACGGCGAAATCGGGTTCCACATCGATCCGTTTCACACGGTCCAGCGTGACAATGTCGAATTCGCGGGCAGATTTGTTATATTCGACAGGGTTTCCGGCGGCAACAATGACCCAGCCTTCCGGGACAGGATGTGTGCCGAAAGTTTTGTTCTGGAGAAACTGAAGCATGGTCGGGACCAGAGTTTCCGATACGCAGTTGATCTCATCAATGAAGAGAATCCCCTCCTGGCAGCCACTTTTTTCAATCGTTTCATAGACAGAGGCGATGATCTCACTCATCGTATATTCGGTGATGGAATACTCTTTGCCCTGATAATTTTTCTTTACGATAACGGGAAGGCCTACGGCACTCTGGCGGGTGTGGTGCGTGATGGTATAGGCGGTAAGACCGATTCCACATTCGCGGGAAATCTGTTCCATGATGGCAGTCTTGCCGATTCCGGGTGGCCCGATCAGGAGAACCGGACGCTGACGGACAGAGGGCATGAGATACTGTCCGTGCGCGTCTTTACGAGTGTAGATCTGTATCGTGTGGAGAATTTCTTCTTTGGCTTCTTTGATATTCATAGCGTGATCCTTTCTGGATATGCGTAGGTTCAGGATTTTTCAGCATCAAGATATAACTTTACAGCCCATGCAGGAACTTTTTGGTGCATGGATTTTTCTTTATAAAAAACAAAAGCGGTTTCGTAGTCGGTGGCTTTTTCCGGATAGATCCCATCGCCGTCTGTGAAATAGAGAAGTCCCTTGAGATTTTTGAGTTTCCGTTCTTCGCGGAGCTTTTCCACGTATTCAAAAACAGGTCGGAAATCAGTTCCGCTGCGCCCGTGGATACGAAGGTTCTGCAGATAATCCTGCCAGTCTTTTTCACAGGTAATATGTGCCACATCCTGTATAAAGCAGTCACATTGGATGATATAGAGGTTCATTTTGCGGAAAAAATTCTCCTGGTCGCTGAGGATTCCATAAGTTTCTTCCATAAATCGACGGACGGTGTCTGCTGAGCAGGAGCCGGAAGTATCGATCGCGATGACAAGCTCCTCAAGCCGGGTGACTTCCTGGTACTCGAGATATTCGATCAGAGGGATATTTCCATAATGATCAAGCCCGAATATATAGGGAATATAGTCGAAACTCTGGGCATCGGTATGGATTTCTTCCCTGTGGACGGCAAAACGTCTGAGAAAATGGTGAAAATCGTATTTGCCTTTTTCCTCGACAGAGAGTTCTTCCACCTGATTTCCGGGAGCACTGCCGCGTCCGCTGTTGCCGTACAGCCCCATGCCGGCGGCACCGGACATACCACCGAGAGTCTGTCGGATCGTCTCGAGGAATTTCTGGCGGTCGGTGTATTTCCAGAAGTTGTGATCGTCAAGTGGAGTGATGGGTTCAGCTTCAGCAGAAGGTTCTGACGAATCTGGTTGAGAGGAAGAATCTGAGACGGCTGCGTTCTGGAATTCCTGATAGATTTTCATCGGGTCACGTTCCCTCTTTTCATTCTGAAGGATCCTCTGGACAGCCGCATCACAGGCGAGATCCCAGAGTCTGCGATCCGGTGGCACATCCATGATGAGATGAAGGAACAGGCAGTGATACAGCATGTGCAGAAAAAGCTCCTCCAGTTTCGTGGATGATTCCTGGAAGCTTTTTATTACAAAATCAGGGTTGAAATAGATATTCCTGCCGTCAGTTCCAGCAGTTTCGGTATCTTCAGATTCTTTAAAAGAAAAATTCCACAGAAGTTTCCGAAAAAAGGGATATTTTACGGAAAGCTGTTCCCGCGTGAAGTCCCAGATCTTCTGATAAAGGGAAAAATCGCCGGAAGGTTTCATAAACAAAATCCTTTCATACTATAAAATGAACTTCAAAATAAAAGTCAGATTTTCAGAGAGAAAAATCTCTGTCATGAAATCCGAAGGAATCTTTTTTTAACCGGAGAAGAAAAGCAAGGATCTCGGTCCGTCCGCAAATGGAAGCTTCCTGGATAAACTGTTCCAGTGCGGGAGCAGTCAGCGGGGCAAAAGCGCATAAATTGCGGATACGTGCCAGATCACCGCCATGGATCAGTTCAGTCATGGCAGGACGGAAACGGGTCCGCAGATAACTCTGATAGCGGGCTTTCCAGTCAGGATCCTCTGTTTCGATAAAGCGTTTCAGGGCAATTGTAAGTTTCTGCTTCTCCTGCCCGGAAGAGAGAAAAATCTGCTCATAATCAGTCATAAAATTGCTCCTAACATAAGATAAATATAAGTTAAGTGTAACATGTTTGCGGTGGTTGTCAATAACTGAGAAATAGGGTATAATCACCATAGAAAATGTAGAAAATTCGATACAGAATCATCTATGGAGGTTGAAATGGAGAATGTATTTATTATGGATCATCCGCTGATCCAGCATAAAATTTCTATGCTTCGTAACAAAAATACAGGAACAAATGAATTTCGTAAACTGATCGAGGAGATCGCAGTACTGATGGGATATGAGGCACTGAGAGATCTTCCACTGGAAGATGTTGAGGTAGAGACACCGATCGAAACCTGCATGTCACCTATGATCGCAGGCAAGAAGCTGGCTGTTGTTCCGGTACTTCGTGCCGGACTTGGAATGGTCAATGGTATCACTACACTTGTTCCGTCTGCAAAGATCGGACACATCGGACTTTACAGAGATCCTGAGACACATGAGCCGCACGAATATTACTGCAAACTGCCGGATCCGATCGATCAGCGTCTGATCGTTGTCACAGACCCGATGCTTGCAACAGGTGGTTCTGCTGTGGACGCAGTCAGAATGATCAAGGAACACGGCGGCAAAAATATCAAATGCATGTTTGTTATCGCAGCACCGGAAGGATTGGAGCGTCTCCATAAAGAGCATCCGGATGTACAGATCTATGTAGGACATCTGGACCGTGAACTGAACGACCATGCATACATCTGCCCGGGACTTGGCGATGCTGGAGACCGTATTTTCGGTACTATCTAAGGAGCGCAGAATGACCAAAGAAGAACTGGCACTGGAAGTGATCGACAGACTTAAGAAGGAATACCCGGATGCAGGATGCACACTGGATTATGACCAGGCGTGGAAGCTTCTTGTGAGCGTGAGACTGGCAGCCCAGTGTACGGATGCGAGGGTCAATGTAGTCGTAGAGGATCTTTATGCAAAATATCCTGACGTAGCTTCTCTTGCAGCAGCAGAACCGGAGGAGATCGAGGCAATCGTCCGTCCCTGCGGTCTTGGCAAGAGTAAGGCGAGGGATATCAGCGCGTGTATGCGGATCCTTCATGAGCAGTACAATGACAACATCCCGACCACATTCGAAGAACTTCTCAAACTCCCGGGTGTAGGACGCAAGAGCGCAAACCTGATCATGGGAGATGTCTTTGGCAAACCGGCGATTGTGACAGACACACACTGTATCCGTCTGACGAACCGTATCGGTCTGGTTGACGGCATCAAGGATCCTAAGAAAGTGGAGATGGCTCTGTGGAAGATCATTCCGCCGGAAGAAGGCAGTGATTTTTGCCATCGTCTTGTTTGCCACGGAAGAGAAGTCTGTACTGCACGGACAAAGCCATATTGTGATAAATGCTGTCTGGAGGATATCTGCCAGAAGAATATATAACGACCAGGCTCCTCACTATATGAGGAGCCTGTTTTGAAACATAATACAAGTGATCAAAGGAGGAATCTGGTGTGAAATACGCAATCATCGGGGCAGGAGGAACCGGAGGGACTCTTGGATTTTATCTTACAAAAGCAGAAAAGGACGTAACTCTGATCGCGAGAGGCAGCCATCTTGAGGCGATGCAGAAACAGGGACTTACCATGAGGCAGCTCTGGGATGGAAAAGAAGAAACCATTCCTGTCAAAGCATGCCGGATGGAAGAATACACAGAGCAGCCAGATGTGATCCTGGTGTGTGTCAAGGGCTATTCCCTGACGGATCTGATCCCGGATATCCGCAGGATTGCCGGACCGGAGACAGTAGTTCTTCCAATCCTGAATATTTATGGAACCGGCGGCAGATTACAGAAAGAATTTCCGGATCTCACCGTACCGGATGGATGCATCTATGTATCAGCGGCGATCGAGGAGCCGGGAGTGATCCTTCGCCATGGCAAGATCCTTCGAGTTGTTTTTGGCGCGCGGACTCCTTCTGAAGAGACAGAAAGCATGAGAGCGATCGCACGGGATATGGCATCCGAAGATCTGGAAGTGATTCTTTCACCGGATATCCGCAGAGATGCGATGGTGAAGTTTTCCTACGTATCACCGATCGGAACGGCAGGTTTATATTACAATGCCACGGCAGTTGATTTTCAGCAGGAAGGCGAGAAACGTGAGATGATCTGCGAACTGATGCGTGAGATCGTTAATTTGTCCCATGCAATGGGAATTGAATTTGAAGAAGACCTTGTGGAACGAAACCTCAGGATCCTTTCAAATCTCGCACCGGAATCAACAACATCCATGCAGAGAGATGTTATGGCAGGAAAGCAGTCTGAGATTGACGGACTTGTATATGAAGTTGTGCGTATGGGCAGAGAATACGGCGTGCCGATGCCGGAATATGAAAAAGCAGCCGCACAGTTTCAGAAACAGGGATTATAGTTATAAGAAAAGAGAAAAAATATGAGAAAGATGAAACATATGGAGGATTCCCGTACCGAAAATACTTATCTCATCATGAATAAGCACATCAACGGTTACGGCAGGCTCTTTGGCGGAGTTCTGATGCAGTGGATCGATGAGATGGCGGGGATCGTAGCGTACAGACATGCAGGAACGATCGTGACGACTGCCTGTGTGGACAATCTGAATTTTAAGGCAGGAGCCTATCTGGGAGACACCGTGGTCCTGATCGGAAAGCTGACTTACGTCGGAAGAACTTCCATGGAAGTACGGATCGATACTTATGTAGAAAGTCCTGACGGAACACGCAGGGTCATCAACCGTGCCTATGAAGTCATGGTCGCACTGGATGAAAACGACAACAAGGTCGAAGTTCCCGGTCTGATCGTTGAAACGGAATCCGAGAAAGCTGAGTGGCTCGGGGCACAGAAGCGTAATGAACTCCGAAAGGAAAGACGCAGAGAGGGCTACTGATAATATCATCAGATCTGAAAGAAAGGAAGTGACATCATATGGCAAAAAAAATTGGCATCATTTCAGACACTCATGGTTTATTAAGACCGGAAGTCCTGGAAATCCTCAAAACATGTGACTGCATTCTGCATGCAGGTGATGTGGACAGACCGGAACTTCTTGACAGGCTCCGTTGCCTTGGTTCCATCTATGTCGTAAGAGGAAATAATGACAGAGACTGGGCTGAGGGGATTGCAAAGACACTTCGTTTCACTATAGAAGGTGTGAAATTTTTTATGACACACAACAAAAAAGATGTGGCATGGGAGCTTGGCAGTGCCCAGGTCGTGATCTTTGGTCATACGCACAGTTATTCTGAAAAAATGGTCGACGGCAGATTGTGGCTGAATCCGGGAAGCTGTGGAAGAAGCCGTTTTGGGCAGGAGGCCACGATGGCTGTCATGAGCGTGGATCAGGGGACGTATCATGTGGATAAAATTGTGTTCGCAAATAAATAGTGAACATATATTCTGAAATTTAAGTTCGTCCCGTTTTATTGGACATTTAATATGAGATACTCTTTATATCGAAAAGATGTTCGGAAAATATGTTCAGAACAAATATTCGAAATTCTCAAACCATAATACGATATAAAGGGGATCTTACTATGATGAACACAGCAGAAACAGCAAAGAGACACTACGAGACAGAGAACAGAGAGAGCCATACAGAGAAGAAGAAATTTTCCAATGTCATGGCAATGATACTCGGAATACTGGTAACAGTGGAGATCATGATCCTGGGTGCCATGGTCATGAAGATCGATGTGCATTCTGCTGACAGGATTGCGATGGCACTGGCATTTGTGGTAGTATATTCCGGTGTGGTAGCAGCACTGACTGACAAGTAATAAGAAGGATAACAGACAATACATGCCGAAATCATTTAACCAGAAACTCAAAATATTATACCTGATGGATGTGCTGCTGGAGCGGACAGATGAGGAGCATCCCATATCTGCGAAGGATATGGCACAGTATCTCAGAGGATACGGGATCAGTGTCGAGCGCAAGACAGTTTACGATGACATTGAGGCACTGAGGATCTATGGACTTGATATCCGCAACCGCCGTGGGAAGGTTGGCGGTTTCTATATAGCGAACCGGAAGTTCCAGCTTCCGGAAGTGAAGTTCCTGATGGATGCAGTACAGTCTTCCAGATTTGTCACACAGAAGAAATCCAGAGAACTGCTCCGCAAACTGGAGAGCCTTGTTATCCCGGAAGCTGCAAAGAAACTCCGTGAGCAGCTTTTTATCGAACCAGGCAATAAGACAGTCAACGAGGAGATATACAGCAACATCCAGACGATCTATGACGGCATGTCCAGGAACAGACAGATCCGTTTTCATTATTACGAATGGACTCTGTCCAAGGAACTGAAACCCAAGAAGAATGGAGAGTGGTATCAGGCCAGCCCGTGGAAGATGATCTGGAAGAATGAGAATTACTATCTTCTGGGACTGGATGAGCGAAGCGGAGTTGTGAAGCATTATCGCGTGGACAAGATGATGCAGGTAGAGGTAATTGAGAAGCAGAAGAGAAATGGCGGCAATATTTTCAGGGATTTTGATCTCGGGAAGTTCTCTTCCAGTACTTTCGGGATGTTCGGAGGGAAGGAGAGAAGTGTCCGGATGGAGTTTGAGAATCAGTTTGTAGGCGTTGTGCTTGACCGTTTTGGTCAGGATGTCATGCTGATCCCCAAGGATGAGAATCATTTTTCCATGCAGGCACAGATCAAGGTCAGTACACAGTTTTTTGGCTGGCTTGCAGGACTGGGTACAGGAGCCGTGATCGTATCACCGGAGAATATCCGCAGGGAATATGTATCATTTCTCAAGAAGACCCTTAAGAATTATGGAGAGAAATATGACGGTAAAATCTAAACTTTTAGGAATATTAGAACAGCAGAAGGGGGAAACTCTTTCTGGAGAGAAACTTGCCGAGGAACTTCACTGTACCAGAGCTGCGATCTGGAAGGCGGTGAAGTCCCTGAGGGAAGAAGGATATACAATAGAGGCAGGACAGAATAAGGGCTATATGCTGGTGAAGGACAGTCATCGTCTTTCCATGGAAGCAATACAGCCCTTTTTAGTTTCACCGGAAGTTTATCTGAAGGTATATCAGGAGATCGACTCGACCAACCGTGCCGCGAAGGAAGCGGCGGTAACCGGACTTGCCGGTCATGGTGGATGCGTTGTGGCAGGGAAGCAGACAGCAGGAAGAGGACGGAGAGGCAGAAGCTTCTATTCTCCGGAGGAAGCAGGACTCTATCTCAGTGTTATCCTTAAACCTCGCGGGAGCCTCAAGGAGAGCCTTCTGCTCACCGCAGAGGCGGCTGTGGCAGTCTATAAGGCTGTCCTTCGGATTACTGGTATCTCACTTGGAATCAAGTGGGTGAATGACCTCTATTACAATGAGAAGAAGGTCTGCGGCATCCTGACAGAAGCTGTCACAGACTTTGAGAGCGGAGATATTGACTTTGCCGTAGTTGGGATCGGGCTGAATCTGTATGAGGCAGAGGGCGGATATCCGTCTGAGATCAGGAATGTCGCCGGAGCCCTGTATGAGAACCGGGAAGCGGCAGCAGGACTGGATCGTAACCGTCTTGCCGCTGAGATCATCAATGCCCTTCTGGAAGAGACAAGAGAGCTGCGTTTACCTCCTGAATATATCCAGCAGAATCTTGTCCCGGGAAGGGAGATCCAGATCGTGGACGGGCAGGATATCCGTAAGGCGAAGGCACTGGAGATCTGTCCGGACGGAAGGCTCAAAGTACAGGAGTCTGACGGCTCTTTGTCTATTTTAGCCTATGGAGAGGTCTCACTTATAATATGAAGTTATATTTAATATAATTGTGCAAAGTGTATAGGATCGGCTGATCTTTTTGGACAAAATGGGGAGAATGGATATTGACTTTTTTTTGACAAAGCGTAAAATAAAGGCATCAAATGACAGACCGGTATGACCAATATGTTGGTTCGGTCGGAGAAAAGGAGGGAGAAAGACGGGGAATTTATCAGCCACATTGGCAGAAGAGCTTGAGAGCAAGACATTGTTTACGATACCAGTGTTCGGCGGAATACCGATTGCAGAGAGCGTCGCGGTTACCTGGGTCATTATGGCCATTCTGGTAATACTTTCTCTGATACTGGTTCGAAATCTTAAAGTCGAGAATCCAGGCAAAAAACAGCTTCTTCTGGAATCAGGAGTAAGTTTCCTTCAGGATTTCTTTGTGGGAATTCTGGGAGAAGAGGGAAAACGGTATGTCCCTTATCTGATGTCAACCGTAATTTTCATTGGAATAGCCAATATAGCAGGTGTGTTTGGGTTTACACCACCGACAAAGGACATGAATGTTACCATAGCATTGTCGCTTATGAGCATTATTCTGATCGAATATGCAGGATTTCATAAGAGAGGACTTAAGGGATTCCTTAAGAGCTTTGCAGAGCCTGTGCCGATCATGCTTCCGATCAATATTCTGGAGCTTGCGATCAGACCAACATCTCTGTGTATGCGATTATTTGGTAATGTTCTGGGAAGCTTTGTTGTAATGAAATTGCTTGAATTTATATGTCCGGCAATTCTTCCCATACCGTTCAGCCTGTATTTTGATTTCTTTGACGGATTCATACAGGCTTATGTATTTGTATTTTTAACATCCTTGTTCATCAAGGAAGCAATCGAGTAAGACAAAAGAAAATTGGATATCTATTCAGGAGGAAAAAAGTATGTCAACATTAGTAGCAATCGGAGCAGCTATCGCAGTTCTTACAGGTATTGGAGCAGGTATTGGTATTGGTATCGCAACTTCCAAGGCAGTTGAAGCTATCGCAAGACAGCCGGAAGCAGAGAGCAAGATCAGTAAGAACCTGCTGTTAGGATGTGCCCTTGCCGAGGCAACAGCTATTTACGGTTTCGTAATCGGACTTCTGATCATCATCATGCTGGGCTAATGATAAAGAACCGAAAAATACAGAGAGGCAGGTGGACCAGGTGATAAAAATTGACATCAACCTTGTCTTTACGATCATCAACCTGTTAGTTCTTTATTTATTGATGAAGAAGTTTTTATTCGGACCGATCATCAAAGTGATGGACGTAAGAAAGGCTATGATCGATCAGCAGTTTGCAGGAGCAAAGGAGCAGGAGGATCAGGCGAAGGCACTTAAAGAACAGTATGAGGGTGCATTGAAATCCGCCAGAGAAGAATCCTTCCAGATTATGGAACAGGCCAGAAAAGAGGCCAAAGCACAGGCAGACAAAACTGTGGAAGATACACAGGCAAAGGTATCTGCAATGCTTGCCAAAGCGCAGGAGGACATCAACACAGAGCGCGAGAATGCTATGCGTCAGATGAAAGATGATGTTGCCTCTCTTGCTATGGAAGCTGCCGGTAAAATTATTGGTAAAAACAGTGGAGCAGACCAGGATTTATCCTTGTATGACCAATTTATAGAAAAAGCAGGTGATCCAGATGACAGTGACCGCCGTTAATTATGCAAAAACTCTGTATGACCTTTCTGTTTCCAGAAAGGTCATACAGAATACAAAAGAAATATTTCGGAAGGTTCCTGAACTCGCACAGAGTCTGAAGAACCCATTGGTACCATTTGAGATCAAGGAAAAAGTGATCGACAGAGTGATCCCTGAGGAAATGAAGAGTTTCATCAAGGTCGTCTGCAAGCATCACAGAATTGATCTGATCGAGGAAATTTTTGAAGATTACGAAGAACTGTGCCGACAGCATGAGAAGACCATACACGCAGTCATGCGTTATGTAACAGCACCGAAGGATGCACAGCTTGATGGTATCAGAGCATTTTTATGCCGGGAATTTGGGGCGCAGAAAGCCGAAATAGAAATGATAGAAGATAAAAGCCTGATCGGAGGATTTGTCCTTCTGGCAGGCGGAAGCGAATATGACTGGAGCCTGCGGGGACGTTACCGCAAGCTGGAACAGAAATTGACCCGGAGGTGAACACGTTGAGTGCAATCAATCCAGATGAGATTATTTCCATTCTGAAAGAAGAAATAGAGAATTATGATGAAATCAGCCAGAACCAGGAAGTAGGAACGGTCATTTCCGTAGGAGATGGAATTGCAACTGTTTATGGAATTGATCACGCTATGTATGGCGAGGTTGTAGTATTTGAAAACGGACTCAAGGGAATGGTTCAGGATATCCGTACAAACAGCATGGGATGTATTCTGTTTGGTAAGGATACCGGAATCAAGGAGGGAACCAAAGTAACCAGAACTGGTAAACAGGCAGGTATACCTGTAGGTGATGGTTTCGTTGGACGAATCGTCAATGCTCTTGGAGCCCCGATTGACGGAAAAGGTGATATCAAAGAACAGGATTATCGCCCGGTAGAGAATCCGGCACCTGGAATTATTGACCGTAAATCCGTAAATGTACCGCTGGAAACAGGAATCCTTTCACTTGATTCCATGTTCCCAATCGGACGAGGACAGCGAGAACTTATCATTGGTGACAGACAGACCGGTAAGACTTCCCTTGCAATCGATACCATCCTGAACCAGAAGGGTAAGGATGTGATTTGTATTTATGTGGCAATCGGTCAGAAGGCATCTACGGTAGCCAAAGTTGTATCCAACCTTGAGAAATATGGAGCTATGGAATATACCACAGTATTTTCTTCAACAGCAAGCGACTGTGCGCCGCTTCAGTACATTGCTCCTTATGCAGGAACAGCACTTGCAGAGTACTTTATGTACAAAGGCAAGGATGTCCTGATCGTATACGATGATCTGAGCAAACATGCAGTTGCATATCGTGCACTGTCACTGCTTCTGGAGCGTTCTCCGGGACGTGAAGCATATCCTGGTGACGTATTCTACCTTCATTCCAGACTTCTGGAGCGTTCCAGCCGTCTGAGTGATAAGCTGGGCGGAGGTTCCATTACAGCACTTCCGATCATCGAGACACAGGCAGGAGATGTATCCGCATACATTCCTACCAACGTAATTTCCATCACAGACGGACAGATCTTCCTCGAGAGTGACCTGTTCTTCTCAGGTATGAGACCGGCGGTCAACGTAGGTCTTTCCGTATCCCGAGTTGGTGGTGCAGCGCAGACCAAGGCAATGAAGAAAGCATCCGGAAGTATCCGTATCGACCTGGCACAGTACCGTGAGATGGAAGTATTCACCCAGTTCAGTTCCGATCTGGATGATGCGACCAAAGCACAGCTTGCTTATGGCGGATGCCTGATGGAACTTCTGAAACAGCCGTTGTGTAATCCACTTTCTCTCCACCAGCAGGTTATCACACTGTGGACAGCGACCCACAAGAAGCTGGTTCATGTGGATAAGAAGGCTGTGAAGAAATATCAGATGGATATGCTCGAATACTTCGACAACGTATATCCTGAAATCGGCAAAGAAATCGATGAGAGCAAAGTCTTAAGCGATGAACTCGGAGAAAAAATCCTTCAGGTTGCAGATGAATTCAAGGATCGTGCAGCCGCAAAATAAAGCAGAGATTGCATAGGAGGAACTTATGGCAAATGCAAGAGAAATAAAAAGCAGGATAAGCAGTGTCCAGGACACAATGAAGATTACCAATGCCATGTATATGATTTCCTCTTCCAAGATGAAAAAAGCCAAGAAGATACTGTCTGATACAGAGCCTTACTTCTATAATATGCAGGGGGCGATTGCCAGAATTCTTCGTCATGTTCCGGATATCCAGCATCCGTTCTTCAGCGTGCGTCATCTGATCCCACAGGAAGAACGTAAGATAGCGACCATAGTGGTAACCGGTGACAAGGGTATGGCAGGTGCTTATAACCATAACATCACCAGAATGACAGAAGAATTTATAGCATCTACACCTGGATATCATAAGCTGTATGTTCTTGGTATGGTCGGTCGTCAGTATTTTGGCAAGAAAGATGTGGACATGGATGGAAGCTTCCACTATACCGTACAGAAGCCGACCATGCATCGTGCAAGATTGATCAGTGAGGAAGTTGTAAGAAGCTTTCTGGAAAGAGAAGTGGATGAGGTGCATATCATCTATACACAGATGCAGAATGCAGTTGTGATGGAGCCGGTAAATATGCAGCTTCTTCCTTTAAAGAAAACGAACTTTTCGCCACTTGAGGTTCCGGTGGGCGTTCATCAGGAGGAGATAGAGATGTTTCCTTCAACAGACGGCGTACTGGACATTATGATTCCTAATTATCTGACAGGTGTGATTTATGGCTGTCTTGTAGAAGCATATGCAAGTGAGAACAATGCGAGAATGACAGCCATGCAGTCTTCTACAGACAGTGCAAAGAAAATGCTACAGGATCTTTCAATTCAGTATAACCGTGCACGTCAGGCAGCGATCACACAGGAGATCACAGAAGTTTGCAGTGGTGCGAAGGCCCAGAAAAGGAAGGGACGATAATGAGTAAAGGTAAGATTGTACAGGTCATGGGACCTGTTGTAGATGTTGTTTTTGAGAATGGCGATCTTCCGGATATCAAGGACGCCCTTGAAGTCGAAAACAATGGTAAGAAATGCGTTATGGAAGTTTCTCAGCATCTGGGAAATGATGTGGTTCGCTGCATTATGCTGAGTGCCAGTGAGGGACTTCAGAGAGACAGAGAAGTAGTTGCCACAGGAAGTGGAATCAAGGTTCCGGTAGGAGACTGCACTCTTGGCAGACTTTTTAATGTTCTTGGAGAGACAGTTGACGGTGGAGAAGCTCTGGATGATGCAGAGCGTTGGGTGATTCACAGAGATCCGCCAAGCTTCGAAGATCAGAAACCGGCCGTAGAGATCCTGGAGACAGGTATCAAGGTCATCGACCTTCTTGCTCCTTATGCAAAGGGTGGTAAGATCGGTCTGTTCGGTGGTGCCGGTGTTGGTAAAACCGTTCTGATCCAGGAACTTATCCAGAATATCGCTACAGAGCATGGTGGATATTCTATTTTTACAGGTGTCGGAGAACGTTCCCGTGAAGGTAACGACCTCTGGTCAGAAATGAAGGAATCCGGTGTTCTTGAGAAAACAGCCTTAGTGTTCGGACAGATGAATGAGCCACCGGGATCCCGTATGCGTGTTGCGGAAACAGGTCTTACAATGGCTGAATATTTCCGTGATACAGAGCACAGAGATGTACTTTTGTTTATTGATAATATTTTCCGTTTTGTACAGGCCGGTTCTGAGGTATCTGCACTTCTCGGACGTATGCCGTCTGCCGTAGGTTATCAGCCTACACTGGCAACTGAGATGGGTGAACTTCAGGAGCGTATCGCTTCTACAACTTCTGGTTCTGTAACTTCTGTACAAGCCGTATATGTACCTGCCGATGACCTGACTGACCCGGCTCCGGCAACAACGTTTGCACATCTGGATGCGACTACAGTACTTTCCCGTAAGATCGTAGAGCAGGGTATTTACCCGGCTGTTGATCCGCTGGAATCTACTTCCCGTATTCTGGAAGCTGATGTAGTAGGCGAGGAGCATTATGAAGTTGCACGTAGAGTACAGGAAATCCTTCAGAAATACAAAGAACTCCAGGACATCATTGCGATCCTTGGTATGGAAGAACTTTCCGATGAGGATAAGAATACGGTATTCCGTGCAAGAAAGATCCAGAAATTCCTGTCCCAGCCATTCCATGTAGCTGAGAACTTTACAGGTATTCCTGGTAAATATGTTCCGCTCAAAGAAACAATCCGTGGATTCAAGATGATCATTGATGGTGAGATGGATCAGTATCCGGAAAATGCGTTCTTCAACGTAGGAACCATTGACGAAGTAATCGAAAAAGCCAAAACTTTATCAGAAGAATAAGGGGTGAGGCTTATGGAAAGTACATTCGGACTTGAAATTTATGCTGCCAACAGACAGTTTTTTGCAGGAAGAGCCAAATCATTGATCATCCCGGCCGAGGATGGACAGAAGGAATTTCTGGCACATCATGCCAATATGATCTGTGCGATCGTTCCGGGTGAGATGCGCTTTGAGGATTCTGAAGGGAACTGGCTGACAGTTGCAGTAAGCTCAGGTTTTGTTGAGATGATCAACAACCGTGCAAAGCTGTTCTGCCTGACTGTGGAACGTCCGGAAGAAATTGATATCCGCAGAGCAGAAGAGGCAAGAGACCGTGCGGAAGAGCAGCTGCGTCAGAAACAGAGCATTGTGGAATATCACAGAAGCCAGGCTGCACTCGCAAGAGCGATGACAAGACTTCGTGTCAGCAAAAATATATAAAAGTAACTGCTAAGACATGAACCGGTTACGGGATGTGAACAGAGAACAGTTACAAATCAAAGTCAGCAAAACAGGACTGCGATTCAGAAATGAATGCGGTTCTGTTTTTTTGGATTTCAGGGAAATCTAAAGAACTTGTTTCATGTTTTCAGGAGAGGTTGCTGAAAAAACGTCTGTTTTTTCCTACAGGATGATAATTGTAAAGAAAATGCTGCTGTGCTATAATTGTCACATTACTTATAACTGCAGAGTCACTCTGCGTGATAAGAATTCATATTGCTGTTGATGAATGAACAGTAATGATCTACCGCGAAAAAGATTGGAAATGTTTTGAACTCGTTGTCTGAAGTGGAAAAACTGTAAGGAGACAGAACAGTTACAATAAACTATCGTAACCAGACAACAGAGTATAAGAAAGGTTAATTTAAGAAATATGGCAAGTATCAAAGATGTGGCACAGAAGGCCGGAGTAGGGGTCGGTACTGTGTCCAGAGTAATAAATGGCAGTGGCTATGTTGCTGCTGATACCCGCAAAAAAATTGAACAGGCGATCAGCGATCTGGAATATACACCAAATGAACTGGCAAGAAATCTGTTTCGTAACAGAACCGGTATCATAGGTGTCCTGATCCCTGATCTGGATCATCCGTTTTTCTCGGCATTTACGCGGGAAACGGAGGTAGCTCTCTACAAGAGAGGCTACAAGGCGATGATCTGCAACACAGTAGGGAGCAGCAACAGAGAACGTGATTATCTGAATATGCTTGACCGTAATATGGTGGATGGGATCATTACCGGTGCACATACACTGCACTGGAAGGAATATGTAAACCGGAAGCGTACAATTGTCGCACTGGACCAGGATTTCGGTCCGGAAATCCCTATGGTAGGGTCTGACCATGCTTATGGTGGTAAGCTGGCAGCAGAGATCATGCTGAAAAATAACTGTAAGAGGGTCGTCCACATCACTGGTATTGCTCCGAATGTAGCGGCAAATGACAGACATATCATATTTGAAGAGACGTTGAAAAAGCATGGAGTGGAAGTCCTGGATCTGACCATGGAATGGAATCTGTTTGATCACCAGTCTTACTGGGATGCAGCAGCCGAGGCATTAGAGAAATATCCGGATGCGGATGGTATATTTGCGGCTGACCAGCCGGCGCTCTGCTATATGCATCTTGCCCTCAAGGCAGGGAAAAGAGTCCCGGAGGATCTCAAGGTGATCACTTATGATGGCATGGATGTCAGCAGAATCTGCTATCCGGAGGTAACGGCTATTTGTCAGAATGTGAAATTTTTGGCAGAAACCTGTGCCAAAAGTGTCATAAATCTGATAGAAGACAAGGAACCCGTTCCACACAGACAGATTTTATCCGTGGAATTAAGGCAGGGACAAAGCACATACCCAGTTGAAATTAACGATGAATTATAAAAAATAAAAATAAAATACAGAATATACGACATAAAAAGTAAATTACAAGCAAATTATAGTAAAATATTCTGATAATAATTCGAAACATGCAGAGTCTGCAAGCGGCTTTGCATGTTTTTTATATTACAGATAATTTGTGTTAAAAAAATAACGCATACAGATATGCAATATGCACAAAAATGAATATATAAAATTATAAAAATGCACGGAATTGTGCTTGGAAGCGGTTTTTTAGTTAAAATCTGTTGACAAATGTACCTCATGGAAGTATGATAAAGACACGATATGGAACGGATTCCATATAAAACTTCTCGAACATAATAATGAGAATCGGCTGTTTGAGAATATGGAACGGGTTCTATAATATTTCCTTTCGCGCGGTGGAAATAAACATTAAAGGAGGATTAAGAAATGAAAAAAACCATTAGTCTGGCAATGGCAGCAGCACTTGCAGTTTCAGGAGCAGTAACGACTGTACCGGTATTTGCAGATGACGTAACAAATATCACCATCTGGAGTCCAACAGACAGAGAATCAATTGAAGCATGGTGGAAAGAAAAAATTTCCGAATGGAACGAAGAACATCCTGAGATTCAGGTAAGTCGTGAAGCAATTGACCGTTCTGACTCTTACGCTTACGACAACAAGATCGCTACAGCAGTTACATCCAACGATCTTCCGGATATCTTCTATGTAGACGGACCGCAGGTTTCCTATTATGCAGCTAATGGAATCACAGTTCCGCTGGATGACTATTTTACAGATGAAGACAAAGCAGATTTCGTAAATTCTTCAATGACGCAGAATACATATGATGGCAAATTATATGCTGTAGGTGCAACAGAGTCATCCGTAGCATTCTACTACAACAAAGATTACCTCAAAGAATGTGGTGTAGATACAGATGATCTGGATTCCCGTACACTCGAAAATCCTCTGACAACAGATGAAGTTGCTGAGATTGCTGAAAAATGTACAACAGATGATTATGTAGGAACACACATTATCATGGACCACGGCGAAGGACTTCCATATGCTCTTGAACCGCTGTATCTTTCTGCTGGAAAAGATTATATCAGCGAAGATGGAAAAGAAGCCGATGGATATGTGAACAGTGAAGAAGCAGTAAACACAACAGCATGGCTTGCAGATCTGATCGCTAAAGGATATGCAAACGTTGAACCGATCACGGATGAATTCCTCAATGGTGCATGTGCAACAATGATCGGTGGTTCATGGGAAATCGCAACACTTGAACAGAATGCTGATTTTGACTGGGGGGTAACTTATTATCCGGTTAATGCTGAAACTAAAAAAGCAGTTTCCCCATGTGGTGACTGGGCAGCAGCAATCTCCAAAGACTGCGAGAACGCAGATGCAGCAGGTGAATTCCTGGCATGGCTGATGAATACTGATAACGTAGCATCTTATGCAGCAGCAATTGCAAAACCTGCAACACGTTCTTCTGCTTATGAAACAGAAGCAATGGCTGACTATAAAGAAGGTGCAAGAGCTCTTATTGTAGATCAGCTTGAAAACACAGCAGTTCCGCGTCCTAGAACACCATCCTATGCTACATTCTCATCTGCATACGCAGAAGCAATGACAAACATTTTCTCCGATGCAGCAAGTAATGAAGAAGTAGATACAGATTATGTTCAGTCCGAGCTTGATACAGTAGTTGACACATTTACAGAAGACTACGAAACATATTACGCTGAATAAGAAAACAAATAAATGAAAACGAAGCCGCATCGGCAAAAAAGCGGTGCGGCTTCGCTTTTTCTGGATAAGAAAAAGGGGGAAAGGCAATGGCAAAGGCAGAAAAAAAGAAGCTTTCCGGCCGTAAACGTGATGAAAGAGTGGCTGCATATATCTTTGTAGCACCGGCAGTGATTCTTCTGATTGCATTTCTTGTTGTACCTATGATCTATACCGTATATTTTTCAGGATTTAAATATCAGATCATGAGACCTGATGCCATGAAATTTATCGGTTTTGAAAATTATCAGAAGCTTTTCAGTGACAAAAACTTCTGGCTTGCATTAAAAAATACAGTGTACTTTACTGTAATTGTTGTTCCGTGTCAGTGTGTACTCGCACTCGCACTTGCACTTCTGGTTTCAAAGAAGTTCCGTGGAGTGGCTGTTTTCCGTACCATGTACTTTGCACCACAGCTTACTTCTATGGTAGTTATCTCCGTACTGTGGTCCGTACTTTACAATGCAAACCCGAACACAGGTCTTATCAACTCCATTCTGGTATCTCTGGGAATGAGCCCGATCAAATTCCTGAGTGATGCAAGCACAGCGATGAATTCTATCATCTTTATGTCTGCATGGCAGGGCGCCGGTTATCAGATGATGATCTTCCTGGCAGGTCTTCAGGGAATCCCGAGAGACCAGTACGAAGCAGCATCCGTAGACGGTGCTACAAAATTTAAACAGTTCCTTTATATCACTATTCCTGGGCTGAAGGGAACAATTAAATATGTAATCATGATCACTATGATCCAGGCAATGAAACTCTTTACACAGCCATATATCATGACACAGGGTGGACCGAAAAACTCCACAAAGACTCTTGTATACTATATTTATACACAGGGCTTCCAGAAGGGTAACTTTGGCTATGCCTGCTCGATCGCGGCTGTATTCTTTGTAATCGTAGTATGCATGTCTATGGCTATGAAGAAAGTAACTGCGGCAACAGACTGAGAAAGGAGGATATAAATATGAAAAAATCAATGAGGTTTTCTAATGCATTTGGAAAATTTATGTTCTATTTTGGAAATATTATCATCGGTATCATCTTTGTATCTCCTCTGATCTGGATGATTTCCGCATCACTGAAGCCAGAGGCTAAGATTTTTGCAAATATGGATTCACTGACTACTTTTTTACCAGTTCAGGCATCCTTAAGTAACTATGCAGAGGTATTTTCACGATTGAATATGCCACTGGTGTTTAAGAATACACTTCTGTATATTGCATTGATCCTGGTTCTTGATCTTCTTGTAAACTCCATGTGCGGTTATGCACTGGCTAAATTTGAGTTCAAAGGTAAAGGTGCAGTTCTGAATCTCGTAATTGCACTGATGGTATTGCCGATGGAAGCTATCATGCTCCCACTTTATATTGAAATGTCTCAGCTTGGCTGGGTCAATACACTGGCAGCACTTGTTATTCCTTTTGTTGCAAAATGCTTCTCAATTTATATGTTCCGGCAGTTCTTCTGTGATGTTCCGGATGACCTGATTGAAGCAGCGGCAATTGATGGCTGCAGCCCGATAAGAACCTTTTTCCAGATTGTAATGCCAATTTCCAAAACGGTGTATGCTACAGTATTTATTCTTGATTTCGTAGCACACTGGAACGACTTTATGTGGCCATTCCTCGTTATGACAGGTGAGGATAAACGTACGATTCAGCTTGCAGTTCAGTCATTTTTTGGTACCCAGCCGGTGCATTACAGTGCCATCATGGCAGCCCTGGTTGTCTCTGCGATCCCGATGATCATTATGTTTATCTTCATGCAGAAATACTATGTAGAAGGTATTGCATCTTCTGGTATCAAAGGCTAAAATCTTACTCGGATCAGAAACAGGAAACCAAGATGTCAGGTTTTTTTGTTGCCATGTAAAACACATCGTGGGATACTATCTGTAAACCGTTAGAATATTACAACAAGGAGAACGAATGTATGATTAGTGAGAAATTACAGAAGGCCAGAGAATTTGAACAGGAACAGTTGAGCAAAATTTCTCCGGAAGAGCGTCCTTCTTTTCATGTGACTGGTGGCACAGGCTGGATCAATGATCCAAATGGATTTTCCTATTACAATGGAGAATACCATCTGTTTTATCAGTACCATCCATATTCCAATGAATGGGGTCCGATGCACTGGGGACATCTCAGCAGCAAAGATATGCTTGCATGGAAAAGGCTTCCGGTAGTTATGGCACCGGAAGAATCCTATGATAACTTTGGATGCTTTTCAGGAAGTGCTCTGGAGCTTTCTGATGGACGTCATCTTCTGATGTATACCGGAGTTGGATATGTAGGTGATACCCCGATGGCAAACGGAGAACTTCCGACTCACCAGACACAGTGTATGGCTGTTGGCGATGGCGTTAATTATGAGAAATACGAGAACAACCCGGTCATCACCGGAGACGATATCCCGGAAGGCGGAAGCAAAGTAGATTTCCGTGACCCGAAGATCTGGAAAGAAGACGATGGTTATTTCTATGCTGTTATCTCCAATATGACAGACGATGGAAACAGCCGTATCCTCCTTTACAGAAGCCCCGATGGTTTCAAATGGGAATATGTCACCGTTCTGGATCACAGCGATGCAAAACTTGGCAAGATGTGGGAATGCCCGGACTTCTACGAAGTTGACGGCAAACACGTTCTTGTAGTAAGTCCGATGGCAATGCTTCCGGAAGGACTGAAATTCCACGTAGGTCACAGCGTTATCTACCTGACAGGAACCTACGACAAAGAAACACACAAATTTGTAAGAGAAGATGTACAGCCGCTCGACAGTGGAATCGATTTCTATGCTCCACAGAGCATGCTCACACCAGACGGCCGCCGTGTAATGATCGCATGGATGCAGGCATGGCCGAACTCCAAGTTCGTTCCGGACGGAGCGAAATACTTCGGACAGATGACTGTTCCGAGAGAGATCAACTACCGCAATGGCAGACTGATCCAGCAGCCGGTAAGAGAGATCGAGAACTATCGTGGAGAGCTGGTTCAGCACCACAACGTTGAAATCTCAGAAGAAACCGCACTGGACGGAATCAAAGGCCGCGTTCTTGATATGACCGTGAAACTCAAAGTGACCGATGATTTCAGTAAGTTTGCGATCAAACTTGCAGCAGACGATACATATTCTTCTTATATTACCTATGATCCGGCAAAAGAAGTTCTGAACATCGACAGAAGCAGAAGCGGATATCTCTACGACATCCTCCACACCAGAGATATTCAGGTGAAACCGGTAGATGGAGAAGTGACATTACGAATCCTCATGGATAAATTCAGTGTTGAGATCTTCATCAATGATGGAAGCCAGACTGCTACAATGGTCCTGTTTACTCCGCAGGAAGCAGATCAGATCACTTTTGCAGCAGAAGGAAAAGCAGAGATCAGTATTGACAAGTATAACCTTGTTTTCTGATACAACCTCCAAAGAAAGGCAGGCGTAAGCATTTAGATGCGCCTGTCTTTTTTCTGTTCAGAAAGGCAAAGCTGTGCTATACTAAAGGGCAGAAAAACAGATTTTTTACTGACTTAAATTTACAGAAAGAAGGTTCGGCAGCATGAGTGAAACAAGAAAACTGTATTACGAAGATGTATATATAAAAGAATTTACCGCAAAAGTTCTCGAGTGCAGAGAAACTGGTAAAGGATATGAGATCGTTCTGGATCAGACCGCTTTTTATCCGGAGGGCGGTGGACAGCCGTGTGATCTTGGAACACTGAATGAGATCGCAGTGACAGATGTCCGGGAAAAAGACGGCGAGATTGTTCATCATACAGAGGTGGCTCTGGAGGTCGGAAGTGAAGTAACTGGAAAGATCGACTGGGAGAGAAGATTTGACCTGATGCAGCAGCATTCCGGTGAACATATCGTCAGCGGTCTGGTGCATGAAGCATACGGATATGATAATGTAGGATTCCATATGAGCAGTGATGTGATCACAGTGGATCTGAGCGGCGTTCTCACCGAGGCACAGCTTGCTGAGATCGAGGCAAAGACAAACCAGAAAATCTGGGAAAATACTCCGGTAGAGATCTTTTATCCACCGAAAGAAGAACTGGAGAAACTTTCTTACCGAAGCAAAAAAGAACTGACAGGACAGGTGCGTCTCGTGCGTTTCCCTGGTTCCGACCTCTGTGCATGCTGTGGAACACACGTTACCCACACAGGCGAGATCGGTGCGGTTAAGATCCTTACTGTCGAAAACTTCCACGAAGGAATCCGTCTGACCATGATCTGCGGAAAACGTGTCATGGATTACCTGAATATGGTCAACGAGCAGAATCATCAGATTTCCATGAAACTTTCTGCAAAAACAGGCGAGACAGCGGCTGCAGTAGCGCGCCTTCAGGACGAAAACTTCCGTATCAAAGGAAAAGTCAGCCACATGGTTGATGAACTCTGCGCGACAGAGGCAGAGAGATGGGCAGATTCCGGAAGCGTTCTTCTATTCCACGAAGGACTGGAGGCAGATCAGGTCCGCAGGATGGCAGATGCAGTGATGCAGAAATGCTCCGGCTGCTGTGCAGTATTTTCAAAGAGTGAAGATGGCAGTTATAAATATGCAATGGGAGAGCAGAACGGAGATCTACGTCAGTTCACAAAAGAAATGAACGCTGCCCTGAACGGCCGCGGCGGCGGCAAGCCGTTCTTTGTGCAGGGTTCTGTCAAAGCTTCTGAAGAAGAAATCCGCAGTTTTTTCCAGCAGTAAAAGACGGAGAGGTACGGGACAATGTTTGGTGAATGTCATGCACATATGCTGATGGATGGTGTCAATTATCGTGAGGCTGTAGCGCGGCACGGAGATGCTGTCTGCGAAGAGAAGGTCAGAGAATTTTTTGAAGCATATCAGAGGGCTGGTGTTTCCTTTATCCGGGATGGCGGCGATAATGCAGGAGTCTCAAAGAGGGCATCTGAGATTGCCGGAGAATACGGGATCGACTATCGGACACCGGTTTTTGCTGTCCATAAAGAAGGACATTATGGCAGGATCGTCGGACGCAGTTTCAGCAATATGAAGGAATTTCACCAGAGAGTGCAGGAAGCGGCTGCAGAAGGTGCTGATTTTATCAAGATCATGACGACCGGGCTTCTGGATTTCAATAATCATGGAGCGGTCACAGGAACACCTCTCGACAGAGACGAAGTCCGGGAAATGGTACATATTGCACACGAAGAAGGTTTTGCAGTGATGAGCCATACGAATGGGATTTATGGTGTACAGGCAGCGGTCGAGGCGGGTGTGGACAGCCTGGAGCATGGCAACTACATGGATGAAGAGACGATTTCCATGCTTGCAGATAGTCATACCGTATGGGTTCCGACGCTTGTCACAGTCAGAAATCTTCTGGGCTGTGGAAGATACGAAGATGAAGTCCTGCTTCCGATCATCCGTCAGGCAGAGACTATGGTCAGGACTGCTTTTCGCAAAAAAGTCAAAGTCGCTCTCGGCAGCGATGCAGGGGCGTACTGTGTACCTCATGGGAAAGGAATCTGTCAGGAATATCAGTCTTTCCAGGAGATCCTGGGAGATTCTGACGAAGTCCGGGAATGGCTGGAAAACGGAGAAAAGATCATCCGGCAAAAATTCAGACGAAGTTAAGATCATAGAAATAAAAAATGCCATAATTCTCAGAAAGATGATGATTCTGAGGGTTATGGCATTTTGTGTGCAGTATATATTTGTGGATCACGTATATAAATCTTCAATCTTGATCGCGGAGACAATATTGGAATTCCGGGATTCCGCCGGATTGAATGTGATCTTTACGGAACTTCCACTTAAGAGCCCGCCCGTGGAGGAATTGGAGGCGTTTTCTATGCTGCAGGTCACATACATATTGTCGTAGGTCAGAAGTGTGAGTGTGTTGGAGGTGGAGGCGGTAATGTCTCCGGATACGGTAAAGGAGATACCGTGGTCGCTGAGTGATTCCGGAACTTCACCGGTAATGCCGAGAATCGAGATTCCTGCTGTAGAAACTCCATCAAACTCACCGGTGTAGGTAACTGTCACATGAGAACCAGAGGAAAGTCCACCACTGAAATAACAGGGGATTGCAGACATATTAAGGTTCAGAAGGTTATCCGTGTTTTCAACAGAGACCTGCAGAATATTAGTCTGGATTCCCTGAATCACGGCACGCATCTGTCGTTCCTTTTCCTGATCTTTATTTTTGGAAGGAGCGGGTGTTGGCGTTGGCTCGGGAACTTTGAGAGGATCAATGTCAGATACACTGAAAACTTTCGTATGGAAGCCATATAAATGGGAAGGATTTTCCGGATCAGGTGTGTCCATTTCACCCTTGAAATGGATGTAGACCCATTTGCCTGCTTTGATTCCGTTCTGATAATACTGTTCGGTTCCGGTGATCGGGAAGGTTGCGGTCTTGCCGCCTTTTGACTTGATGGTGATGGAGTTGGTGGTGAGTTCCTGAACCTGTCCATGGGTGGTTCTTTCTTTGAGGGAATCCATATCGTGATAATCATCGACAACTTTCAGAGTACGGACGGTAGAAGTGTCAGTGCCGGAAAGCTGCCCTTCATAGATTACGCTGATGGAATCTCCCCGTACCATGCCGTCCACGGATTCCAGCGTAGCCTGAGAAACATCGAAGGTGTAATCCTGGGAAGAACTGGTAAGAGTCAGCTTGTTTCCGGTAAAAGTCTGAAGTGTTCCCTGAATTTCATCCATATAGACGCGGGTGCTGTCCGGGTGGATATCCTGCGGTGTTTCTTCTCTGGAAGGTGAAACAGACTCGACAACATTCTGCAAACTGCAGCCTGACAAAGAAACCCCAAAAAGACTGCAGATCAACAAAAGAAGCCATTTTTTCATTTTGTTCCTCCCTGTGGTTGAACACGGAACCAGTATGTGTAGGAATCCGTAAAACCAAGTGAAGCGTAAAGTCTCTTGGCAGGAGTGTTTCCCTTGACGACCTGCAGATAGGCATTCTGTGCGCCCTTGGTCATGCCTTCTTTGAGAAGAGAAGTGCAGATCTGGCGGGCGAAGCCCTGTCCGCGGTATTTTTCTTTGACGTGGATCGCATAAATCCCAATATAATCACGGTCCAGAATGCCGAGACCGGTAGCGATGATCTTGCCGTTCTTCCAGATGGAAGCGCAGACGGTTTCCTTCGGGATCGCACGGTACATGGAAGGAACGACGGCACGGTGGATCGGATTTGTCATTCCCTTGAGGTCAAACAGGCTGGTGATCCAGATATCCGGGATTTCGTCTGTGAGGGTGACATCCGGGCAGTCGGCACTGAGTTCGGCATTTTCAAGGTGGAGTGTCATGACTTCGGTTGTGTGCTGGATCTCGTATCCGCGATTCTCCAGTGTATAGTCAAAATCCGGCGAAACCAGAGGACTGATCTTAAAGATTGCAGGTGATCCCAGACGCTTATAAACGTCCTCACAGTAGGAAACCTTCTCTCTCCATGGAAGGGTAGAAGTTCCAAACTGCTCAACACTGTTCGTTCTGTGTGTATAAAAATAAGAAAAACGGAGGATCCAGCCATCGTACAGTTCCATTTTGTGGGAAGGCCATGCGTTCAATGACATATCCTCGATTTTTTTGATGTTTTTTTCCATAAAAAAAGCCTCCTGTTTCGGGCATCTTCGATAAAATCCAAGATGGATAGACATATTATACAAAAGCCTAAAAAAAACTGCAATAACTCTGAAGCGAAGAGATAAATAAATTTAAGAAAAAAGCGAAATCCGGGAGAATCCTGCTGTCCGGATTTGGCGAACGAATCTTCTTTACAAAGGGCGGAATGCAGGACTATAATAAGACTCACCAGAAATCATCTGGTATTCCTGCCGTCAGTTCTGACGGAACGATCCCATTTTTTTATAATCAAATATCAACAGCGAGGAGGGGTTTTTATTGCAGATGAAATGCTGCTTCTGACGATCGCCGGTGTATCTGTGGTCATGGATCTTTACAAAATGCGTGTAAAAAACAGCTGGATCCTGTGTTCATTTCTTGCCGGAGCAGTAACATGTTTCTGGCAGAAAGGATTTGCCGGTCTGACAAGATTCATACCGGGAATCCTGATGCCGCTGGCGGTCCTTGGATGGATGTTTTATTTTCGGATGCTTGGTCCTGGTGATATCAAGGTATTCTGTGCACTGGGAGGGATTATGGGACCTGTAAAGATCCTGTGGTGTATCTGGTTTTCCTTTCTGTGCGGAGCCGGGATTTCACTTGCCATTCTGCTCTGCGGTGGAGAAATCCGGCAGAGGATGGCGTATCTGGCGGCATATCTTATGGAGTATCTGCAGACAGGCAGCCACAAACCCTATTATCGAAGGGAAAGTACACCGGAAAATATTCATTTCACGGTGCCCATATTTATGAGCGTGATGCTTTATACAGGAGGTCTATATTGAAGAAACAAATTTTTGCAGTCTGTGATCTTGAAGCAGAATATGCCAGAAACTTCATGGAATATCTCAATCGCAAAAACAATCTGCCCTTTGAAGTACAGGCATTTACCAGTGTGCAGAGCCTGATTGCGTATGCAAAAGAAACACATGTGGAACTGCTTCTTATCTCAGCAGATGCCATGTGTGACGAGGTACGGGAACTGGATATCAGCAAAACTGTGATTCTCACGGAAGGAACCAGACCGGAAGAACTGGATACATATGCAGAAGTCTATAAATATCAGTCTTCGGCAGAGATCGTCCGGGAGGTCATGGCGTGCTATGGCGAGGAAAAAACTGTGTTTCCGATGCAGAACCCTGCGTTAAAAAGAAAGACAGAGCTTTTTGGCGTGTATTCTCCATTGGGACGATGTCTTAAGACCTCGTTTGCGTGGACACTGGGACAGATTTTGAGTGAGGAACGAAGTGTTCTCCTTATAAGTCTGGAAGAATATTCCGGTCTGGAGGAACTGATGCAGAAAAAATTCTCCTGTACATTGAGTGATCTGCTTTATTATGTACGTCAGAAAAATCCGGGTGTGATTCTGAAGCTGAACAGTATGGTGCAGAGTGTGGGGCAGCTTGACTTCGTGCCGCCGGTGCAGTCGCCGGAGGATATCCGGGGAACATCCTGGAAGGACTGGGAATATCTTTTGCAGGAACTTATTCTTCATGGAACTTACGAGGTAGTCGTGATCGACATGGGGAATGGAATTGAGGAACTTTTTCAGATGCTTGACCTGTGTAAATTTATTTATATGCCAATCTGTGTGGATCCGGTTTCCAAAAGCAAAATACGACAGTTTGAAAATCTTCTGAATGCAAGAGATTATTCCGAGGTATCTGAGAAAACAGTAAAAATGAAACTTCCGTTCTGCACCGTGGAAAGCGTGAGCGCAGATTATCCGCAGTCGCTGGTGTGGAGCACGCTGGGAGATTATGTGAGAGAACTTCTCGGAAAGGGGCTTTCTTATGAGCAATGACCATTTCCGGAAACTCCGGCAGCTTCTGATGGAGAAACTGGATCTGGCAAGAGAACTGTCAGATCAGGAGATCCTGGAACAGATTGATGATCTGATCCTGAATGGAATGCGGGAATCTGCACTTTCACTCAAAGAGAAGGTACAGCTTCGCCAGGAACTTTTTTATTCGGTGCGTAAACTGGATGTTCTGCAGGAACTGATCGAGGACGATTCCGTGACGGAAATTATGGTGAATGGTCCGGAAAGCATTTTTGTGGAACGTGCAGGGAAACTGAAAAAATGGGAAAAGGGATTTACTTCCAGAGAAAAACTGGAAGATGTGATCCAGCAGATTGTAGGAAGGTGCAACCGTGTGGTCAACGAATCAATGCCTATTGTGGATGCCCGTCTGGAAAACGGAGCCAGAGTAAATGCGGTGATCCGCCCGGTTGCCTTAAACGGTCCGATCCTTACGATCCGAAGGTTCCCGGACACACCGATCACAATGGAGAAACTGATCGCCCTTGGAAGTCTTCCGCGGGAATGTGCAGAGTTTCTGGAGACTCTTGTAAAAGCGAGATATTCCATGGTGATCGGCGGTGGAACCGGCAGCGGGAAGACGACATTTCTGGGGGCATTATCTAACTACATTCCGAAGGATGAGAGGCTGATCACGATTGAAGATAACGCAGAACTCAAGATCCAGGGTGTGCAGAATCTGGTGCGTCTGGAAGCAAAGATGGCAAATGTTGATGGTGGTACTTCGATCACAATACGGGATCTGATCCGGACGGCACTTCGAATGCGCCCTGACAGGATCGTGGTAGGCGAAGTACGAGGCGGCGAGGCAGTTGATATGCTGCAGGCTCTGAATACGGGACATGAGGGCAGTCTGAGCACAGCGCATGCGAATTCGGCAGTTGATATGCTTTCGCGTCTTGAGACAATGACGCTGATGGGTGTAGAGTTACCGCTTGAAGCGATACGCAGGCAGATCGCATCGGGAGTGGACATCCTTATACATCTCGGGCGAATGAGGGATAAGAGTCGTAAAGTACTGGAAATAACAGAAGTTTGTGGATTTGAAGAGCATGAAATAAAGACCAGGACACTTTACCGGTGGCAGGAGGGACGCGGGCTTGTACAGACGGCAGAACTTCTGAACCGGGAGAAGCTGGTCCGGGCAGGGGTGGAACTATGAAGCAGGATTACAGGGAATATCATTTTTCAGGAAAGGAGATCACGAAATATCTGGTACAGAGCATTCTGCTCTGTGGTGCACTGGATTATCTTTTTTACCAGAGCAAATGGTTGATGATACTGGCTATTCCGGCAACAGTGGTGTTTCTGAAAATGCGGAAAAGGCAGCTGATCCGGGAGCGGAAGAAAAATTTGAATTATCAGTTCAAGGATGCGCTGAATGCGCTGAGCGTGGCAGTGCAGGCCGGATACTCTGTAGAAAATGCAGTCTCGGCCTGTGCAGGAGATCTGGAACGGATCTATCCGCAGGACGCAGATATTGTAAAAGAATTCCGGTATATGGAAGGCCAGCTAAAAGTCAGCGTTCCGGTAGAAGCACTGTTTCAGAGTCTGGGTGAGCGCAGCGGTATTGAAGATATGGAGAATTTTGCAGCAGTCTTTTATACAGCCAAGAGAACAGGCGGGGATATGACCAGAATCATTCAGACTTCCGCAAGGATGCTTGGAGACAAGATTGACGTAAAGAAAGAAGTAGAGACAACTCTGGCGGCAAAGAAAGCCGAGCAGATGGTCATGAGTCTGATGCCGGCAGGGATCATTATTTATCTGAAACTGACTTCTCCGGGATTTTTGAGTGTTTTGTATGGGAATCCGTTCGGGATCGCTGCGATGACGGTGTGTCTTGGAATTTATGGATTTTCCTACTGGCTTGGACGTAAGATCGTCGATATAGAGGTGTGATATGTGGGTACATCTTGTGATTTTTATCGTTGCGGCAGGAAGCGCCTTTGCCTGGAAAGCCGGATGGCTTAAGCTGGACGGACTGGCAGACAGAGAAAGCGTGCGATGGTTTCTTATTGTGGCAGTTTGTGGAAATCTTGTGGGAATGCTTCTGACACTGACAAGTGGAAGCAGTGAAGTTTACACGAATGGATATCGTCTCGAAAAAGAGTCGACAGGGGCATATACCCAGGAGTTTCAGGTTGCTGTAAACGGCGAAGATACGGAGAAAGTTGAGATTCAGGTGCCGGAGAAAGAGAGTGAGGAATCACCTGCCTCTGAAGAAACAGTAAAAGAAGAAACTCCGGAGGAATCCAGAAAAAAAGAACTCAGGGAAGCTATCGAGAAATATAACGAAGAAAAAGAGGACCCGGATTACTATTATCTGCCGGAAGAATGGAATGGACAGAAGTTAGAATGGCAGAAGCCGGGAGACAATACAGGAACGTTGATCGCTGCGCTGAGCTTCTTTGCTGCTTTTGTGCTTCTGTTGAAGAAGGCAAGGGAAGAACAGGAGGCACTGGCAAAACGTTCGGAACAGCTTCTGATGGACTATCCTCCTCTGCTTCTGAAATTTACACTTCTGATTCAGGCAGGAATGACAGCGAGGCGGGCATTTCAGAAGATGGCAGCAGATTATATGAGAACAAAACCGGCAAAAGGCAGGTTTGCATATGAAGCGATCGTGACAGCCTGCCATGAGATGGACAGCGGCGTGTCAGAACTGGAAGCCTATCGTCGGTTTGGAGAACACTGCGATCTGATGAAGTACAAAACCTTTTCTACGATCCTGATTCAGAACCTTCAGAAAGGAAGCCAGCGCATGGCGGATCTTCTTGAGAAAGAAGCACTGGAAGCCTGGGATGAGCGCAAACGAAAAGCGAGAGTTCTGGGAGAGGCGGCAGCCACGAAACTTCTGGTACCGATGGTCATGATGCTTGTGGTTGTCATGGCAATCATCATGATTCCGGCATTTCTTTCCTTCTACGGGCAGTAAAAATAAGGAATTGCAACAATTCAAAGACAGTATTGGGAGGTATGTATATGAGAGAGTTTATGGAAACAGCAAGAGAGTTTGGAAGAGAAGAAGATGCAGTAGGTGTTGTTGAGATTATTTTGATCCTGGTGGTGTTGATCAGTCTTGTCATTATCTTTAAGGAACAGCTCACAAATCTTGTAAAAGCAATTCTCAGCAAGATCACAAAACAGAGTAATTCTATCTGATCCGGTGGTGTGTTTATGAAGAAAAAAGGCAGCATTACGGTTTTTCTGGCACTGGTACTCAGTGTTCTTTTGTCTCTGGTTGCCACCAGTATCCAGTCGGTGCAGGCGGCTGCGGCGAGGACACAGATCCTGAATGGGCTGGATATTGGACTGTATTCTCTGTTCGGGCAGTATGACCGTTCACTTCTTAAGGATTATGATCTGTTTTTTCTGGACGGGGCGCAGGGTGGAACTGAGCTGGATCTGGCAGCTGTCTATGACAATATGGAATCCTATATGAAGCCTGTATTGAAGCAGAACAGCCAGAAACTTCGGATTAAACAGGGTGGTTTTACCGGATATCGTCTGGCAACAGATCAGAATGGAGAAGTTTTTTATCATCAGGCGGTGTCCTATATGAAGGATACTCTTGGCGGTCAGGGAGTTCAGGCACTTCTGAACCGGCTGAAAGACAGGGAAGAAAAAACGAAACAGGCAGAGACAGATGGAAAGACTGCAGAAAATGGAGGGACGCTGGAAAATTATGATTCGGAGATGAATGGTGCATTTAACAAAAGTCAGGAAGCGGCAGAAGCTGCCAAGAAGGAAGAAGCGAAGGAAGAGGATTTCGGAAGCGGTGAAGACGGTGGATTTTCGGATGGTGAATCAAATAATGCAAAAAATCCGATCCCGGCAATCCGACGGATCCGAACGATGAGTCTTCTGGATCTGGTCGTTCCGGCATCGAAGGGAATCTCAGCAGTACAGATTTCAACGAAAGATCTGGTATCCAAGCGGAACCTCGAAGTGGGAATGTCCATGCCAGGAAATCCGACAGAGGACTCTTCACAGACTTCTCAGATGCTGTTTCAGAAATATCTGACAGACCGGCTTGGCAATTACCAGAAACCGGCAGCCTCGGGACTTAAGTACCAGCAGGAGTATATCCTTGGCGCAAACGATAATGACAGGGCAAACCTGCGGACAGTCGCGAACCGGCTGCTTCTGATCCGTGAGGGAATCAATGCGGCATGTCTGATGTCGGATGCAGGAAAGCGGGCTCAGATGCATGCACTTGCACTTGCGATCGCGTCTGGATTTCTCGTGCCGCCTGCGGCGGTCATCATCGAAGCAGCACTTCTTCTTTGCTGGTCCTTTGCGGAGAGTGTTCTGGATGTCAGGGAACTGTTTCACGGCGGCAAAGTTCCGCTGGTAAAGAATGCGGCAAACTGGCAGTTATCACTGGAAAATCTTCCGTATCTTCTCGAAAATCTTGACAGTCAGAGGAAGGATGCCGAGAATGGCATGTCCTATGAAGACTATCTTCAGGTGCTGCTTCTGGCACAGTCAAAACAGGAAAAATTACAGCGGGGGATGGACATGATCGAGGTCTGTATCCGTGAATCGAAGGGCAGAGACAGCTTCCGGCTGGACTGCTGCATTGAGGCGATCGAGGCTTCGGTGGATGTTGATGCGAACAGAAACAGAGTATTTACCGTAACAAGACAATACAGTTATATCTGAGGTCAGGGCGGTTCAGCAAAGGGACCGTCCGATACAAAAGGGGTGCAGAAAGATGCTTTTTCAGAAGGATATATATGATGGGTATATAAAAAAGATAGACAGGAAGAAAAAAGAAGTAAATGAAAATAAAAAAGAAAGGAAGCGCTCTTTAAAAAAATCAGTTCTCCAGTTTCCCCCGATAAGCGGAGATTTCCTGAAGCCTTCTGAAAAGGTGTCTTTCTGCACCTTTTTGGGATTCTGCAGGCGTGCAAGCCTCGCGGTGGAGACGGCACTGGTGCTGCCGTTGTTTTTCCTGGGGATGGTTACGATGATCTCCTTTATGGATATTTATCAGATCCAGACACTGCATCTCCAGAAATTGTGTGAAAAGACGAAAGATGCGGGAATGTATGCGTATATACTGGACGGGAAAGGTCCGGACAAAGTTACTCTGCCGGATGTATATTCCTATACGCCGGTTGGCGGACTGATTCCGCTCTCAAATGTGTGGATGCATAATACCATAACTGTCCATGCATGGACGGGAGCAGAGGAACAGGAAAATTCAGGAAAAACAGAGAAGCAGGAAGAAATGGTGTATGTAACAGAATCCGGTTCTGTATATCACAGAAAACTGGGATGCCGGTATTTGAAAGTGTCGATCCAGCAGGTTGCCGGTTCAGGAATCTCCTCGATGCGGAACAGTTATGGAGAGAAGTATGCAGCGTGTGAATCGTGCAGCCGTGGTCAGAAGCCCGCGGGAAGTGTCTATGTCACTTCGACGGGAAACCGCTATCATAATCAGGAAACATGCAGCGGACTGAAGCGGACGGTGAAACTGGTGAAGCTGTCGCAGGCAGGAAGTATGCATGCGTGCAGCAGTTGCGGATAAGGAGGATGGAGTGAAAGAATTGTGTACGGTGGTTTTTCTGGCGATGAACAGCTGGCTGGATATCAGGAGAAGGGAAATTTCGCTGCTCCTGACTGTGGTCTATGCAGGATGTGGGATCATTTGCAGTATTTTGCAGGGAAGAAAAATTCAGGATGTGCTGATACCGGCAGGGATTGGTATTTTGTTTCTTGCAGCGGGGCTGATAAGCAGGGGTGCGATTGGGGCGGGAGACTGCTGGATCCTGCTGGCACTGGGAGCTTTGCTGGATACGGAAACATATATCCGGATGCTCTGCATTGGATTTTTTCTGGCAGCGTTCTGGTCCGGGATTTTGCTTGTGATCCGCAGGAAAAGCAGGAAGACAGAGATTCCGTTGGTGCCTTTTCTGCTGGCGGGATATATAGGAGGAATTTTGATATGACGGATTTGCGACAGATAAAAAAAGGCAGTTTTACGATCGAGGCAGCATGTGTGATGTCACTGGTCCTGCTGGTTTTGATGGGAGTTTTGTACTTGAGCTTTTTTGTACATAACCGTGCATGGCTGACAGCGGCGGCGTGCGAGTCGGCACTTACCGGAAGTATGGAAGGTGTACGAAAAGACGGACAGCCACAGGAAGCGGCATCTGTCAGGAGCCGGGAACTTGGAAATGTCGGATTTTTTGGAGCTGAGAATCTGACCGGTCAGGTAAATGGCGGTAAGGAGATCAAAGTAACTTATACAGCGGATACAGTGTCTGGATTTGGAGGTCTGAAATGGAAACTTGCAGTGGATGGAAGTTCCAGAGTCGTTCGTCCGGTGGAGTGGATCCGGAAGATCAGGGCTGCTTCTGAAGTAATAGCAGAAATTGGAGGATAAAAATGAGGGCAGAATATAAACGGGATGTAAGTCGTAATTATCTGATCCTGCATGGGGAGAATCCGGTAGATACTGCTTCCTATCAGGTGAGGATGCTGACGGGAAATGCGGTTCCTTCTATATTGAAATGCAGGATCCAGGGGCTGGACGGGAGATTTCTGTTTTATTATGACATTACGTCAAGGCAGTCGCTGGCATCTTTCTATGAGCAGAAGAAACTGAAAGCATCGGATCTGCGTATTATTTTTGGCGGTGTTGTGAAGATCATGGAAGAAATGATGGAATTTCTTCTGAATCCGGATCAGCTGTTGTTATCGCCGGAATATATGTATCTGGATGTGGAAAAACAGAAACTGTATTTCTGTTGTCTGCCAGGAGAAGCAAAGGCAGTCAGCGAGCAGTTCCGGGAGATGACAGAATATTTCCTGCCGAAACTGGACCATGATGATGCGGCAGCTGTGACGATGGGGTATGGAATCTACCGCAAAGCACTGGAAACGGGAGTGCAGCTGGATGCACTCAAAGAGTTTATCTATCAGAGTGGGACAGAAGAACCAGCGGAGAATAAGGAACCGACGAAGCCAGAGGAAAAGATTTCAGAACAAACAGTACTTCGGGAAGAACAAATACCGCTGGATTTTGCAGAGAAACCGCCCGAATGGGAAGAAAAAAGTGAAACCTCGAACAAAACAGGAGGAAAGATTCGCGGAAACTTTGTGTGGATCGGTGGATGCGGTTTTGGGGTGTTCGTGCTGCTTGGAATTCTGGCGGCGTGTTATCTGGGATACCTCCCCGGAGTTCCGATTGAGGCGGTGCTGGCAGCAGCGATCGCGCTTCTGGGTATTGGAGCACTTGGGATGTGGGCAGGTGAGAAAAAGAAGAAAAAGCAGGACGAAACAGCGGAATGGAGAAAGAAAGTCCGCCGGGAATTTACAGATGCCGCAGGGAATACTGAAAAAGCAGAACAGCACAAAAAGTTCCGGGATGAGTACAGAGAAAGACTGCAGTTCGAAGAACCGGAAGAGACAGATTACGGTGAGACAGTCGTTCTTTCCGCAGGAGCAGTCAAGGGACCGTCCAGCCTTGTGAGTAAGGAACCAGGAGAGCTTGCAACGATCTTTCTGGAACGGGACCTGACGATTATCGGCAAAATGGAAAACGCAGCTGATGCAGTGATTCCCAGACCAACCGTAAGCCGGGTTCATGCCAGGATCCGTAAAGATGAGGAAGAATATTTTCTTGCGGATCTGAACTCAAGAAACGGTACTTCTGTAAATGGAAGAATGCTCAGGGCAAATGAAGAATACCAGCTTCAGGACGAAGATGAAGTAGATTTTGCAGAAGCGCGGTATATATTTATAAAATAAGCTGCGGAAGTTTATAAAAAGATAAGATTTCACGGGGACACAGTGCTTGCTATGCAGCAGACCATCTGTTAGAATAAACGGAATAATGAAAATGTTGACCAGGCTGCTGGAAACAGTGACCATCTGACAGAATGGAGTGAGGACTTTGGAAGAGATTCGGAAAGAACCGGTGACGGTCGCATTAATTCTTATTAATGTACTGATTTTTATTGCAGTGGAACTTACAGGGACTTCGCAGGATGCATGGCATGTACTGAACTATGGAGCGGCGTATACGCCTTATATTGTGGAAAAAGGAGAAGTCTACCGGCTGTTTACCTCCATGTTCCTGCACTTTGGAATTGAGCATCTTGTCAACAATATGCTGGTGCTGTTTGTACTTGGAAGCCGGCTGGAGCAGGTGACCGGAAAGATCCGTTTCGTGCTTATCTATCTTCTGGGCGGAATTGCGGGAAATATTCTCTCGCTGGTTCTGGAACTGCGGTCTCAGGAATTTTCTGTATCAGCAGGGGCATCCGGAGCAGTGTTTGCTGTGATGGGAGCGATGATCTATGTTGTCATTCGAAATAAAGGCTGGCTTGGTGATCTGTCTATGAGACAGGTTCTGGTGATGGCAGCATTCTCACTTTATTTTGGGTTTACCAGTTCAGGTGTGGATAATGCCGCTCATGTTGGAGGGATGATAGCCGGATTTGTAATTGCTGTTCTGGCCTGGCATCCGTCCAGCCGGGTTAAGGGAAAATATATATGAAAAGTGCTTCCACTTCCGGGAGCACTTTCGATTTCTATGGAGCCGTGATGGGCTTCGATGATCTGTCTGGTGACAGCAAGTCCGAGGCCGGTGCCGCCGGACTTGTAGGTTATGAAAGGTTCAAATACCCGCTTTTTTTGAGAGGAGGTCATGCCGCATCCGTTGTCAGAGATGGAAATATGTACGTACTGTGCTGAGGATTCGGCACGAAAATGGATGGTTCCATGCGGATGATCGATTGCTTCCTGTGCATTGCGAAGAATGTTCAGAAAGACCTGGCGGATTTTTAACGGATCGAGAGATAGATTGGGGAGATCATTTGGAATATCCGTCTCAAATTCAATACCAAGATAATCAAGTGTGGGGCGAAAGGACTTTGCGATTTCATTTAAACATGCGCTTAAGTCAGTCAAGACAAGGGAAAGCTGCCCCGCATTCTGGTATCTGGTCATGTCGTTCAGGAGAGCATGGATATAATCCAGGTTTGCATAAATATTTTCCCACTGTTCGTCATATGTGAGTTCCGGGTGGGAGGAAGCGAGAAGCTGCAGTTCGCTGGAGAGAAGAGCCAGCGGGTTTCGCAGCTCATGCGAAAACCTGGAAAGCAGGATCTGAAACTGTTCTGTCTGTACCGCAGAATCGATTTTTTCTTTCATAATCTGTCACCTCACGTCAAGTGTAGCATTGGAAAATGCCCACGGCAACAAATTTCGTATTGAAAAAATCAAAGAAATACGTCACAATAGAACCAGAAAACACTATAAAATAAAGGAGAAAACGACCATGGAAAATTGTATTTTTTGTAAAATTGCAAATGGAGAAATTCCGTCAGCTACTTTATATGAGGATGAAGACTTCCGCGTGATCCTGGATCTGGGACCGGCAAGCAAGGGACATGCCCTGATTCTTCCGAAATCACACGCAGCGAATATCTATGAACTTCAGGATGAAACAGCAGGCAAGGCAATGATCCTTGCAAAGAAAATGGCAACGAAACTCAGAGATGGACTGAACTGTGACGGCTTCAATATCGTTCAGAATAACGGTGAGATCGCCGGTCAGACAGTATTTCATTTCCATATGCATCTGATTCCGAGATATGAGGGCGACGGGGTAGGACTTACCTGGAAACCGGGAACTCTGACAGACGAGGACAGAGAAGAAATTCTGGCGAAGGTAAAATAAAATTGCCGGAAGGATACAGAAGATATGATTGAGAATTTTGAAGTCTTTTATAAGGCGTTCCTTCAATTCTCAGTAAACACTGCCCGCAGGATTGTAAAGGATGAGCACATTGCGAATGATATCGCCCATAATGTATTTTCCTATTTCTTTGAACATCAGGACATGCTTGATTTTTCGGATGAAGAAATGCTGATGGCAAAAGTCAGCAGCAAAACCAGAAAGGAAAGTTTTGATTATATGAAACTTTCCTGTAACAGACATGAAATGTGTATTATAGATGCGGATAATGGCGACGAGATTATAGATGAAAAGAGTAATCCGGAAACGATTATCCTCGAACTGGAAGATAAAGCAGAAAAGTATTCGGCATTGGATATGCTTCGCAGGGAAAATCCTCTGAGTTATGAGATCCTGATCAGGACAAGAGTCTATGGAGAAACATCAGAGGAAGTAGGAAAAGAACTTGGGATGAGCAGAAACTGTGTCAACAATCGCAATTCCAGAGCAACAACGTGGATGAAAGAGAAAATTAAAAAAATACGCAGACACCTTTAAGTAAGGATGTCTGCGCAATTTATTGCGTCGCATATCGGTGAGGCATAGTACCTTCCATGCTTATCTGGATGAAACACAGCCCTCGATAAGAGATACGATATGGTGGATAGAATCCATCTGTTTGCTTGCTGCCATTGCTTCTTCGAAGGAATGACGCTCCTGGTAGAGTTTATGGATGGTATCGAGAAGCTTCTGATCGGTGATCTCCTCTTCTTCAAGAACCATGCTGTAGCCCTGCTTTTCGAAAGAACGGGCATTCAGGATCTGGTCACCACGGCTTGCATTGGCTGACAGCGGAATCAGGAGATTCGGTTTGTGAAGAGCACTGATCTCACAGATCGCATTGGCACCGGCACGGGAGATGACAACATCTGCCAGGGCGAAGAGATCCGGCAGTTCGTCTTTGATATATTCGTACTGAACGTATCCGGCTGTGCCTGTCAGTTTCTCGTCCATTTTGCCCTTGCCGCACAGATGAATTACCTGGAAATCCTTCAGAAGTTCCGGAAGGATCTTGCGTACATGGTCATTGATGGATGCTGCACCGAGACTGCCTCCGATAATCATAAGGACAGGTTTGTCAGCGGTGAAACCACAGAACTGACGGCCAGCCTCTCTGTTACCGTTTAATAATTCCTGACGAATTGGAGTTCCGGTAAGAACTGCTTTGTCTTTCGGAAGGCTGTTGACAGTCTCCGGGAAGTTGCAGCAGACTTTGACAGCGGAGGGAATACACAGTTTGTTGGCAAGTCCTGGAGTCATATCAGACTCATGGATGATTGCTGGAATTTTGCAACGCTTTGCAGCGATAACAACAGGGACGGTTACAAAACCACCCTTGGAAAATATAACATCAGGTTTCAGCTGTTTGAGAAGCTTTTTGGCTTCATGGAATCCTTTGAGAACGCGGAACGGATCGGAGAAGTTCTTCGGGTCGAAGTAACGTCTTAATTTACCAGAGGAAATTCCGTAATAGGGAATTCCGAGTTCCTCGATCAGTTTACGTTCGATTCCGTTGTAGGAACCGATATAGGATATCTGATATCCGGCATCCTTGAGAGCCGGGATCAGAGCTATGTTTGGAGTAACGTGTCCGGCAGTACCGCCGCCGGTAAGTACAATATGTTTCATGGGAATTCCTCCTGAAAAATCTTTTTTATTACCAATTACTATGAACCAGAAGGGCAGAATTGTCAAGGAAAGATAGGCAGGAAAGTTACTGTGAACGGAGGGAACAGTAACACATAACGTTGGGAAATTCCATTGGCAGGAGAAATTACTTTATGAGAAAAGAATTTGAAGAAAACGAAGAATCAGAAAATAAATCAGAGAATAACCTGGAAACACAGGATGAAATAGATGACGAAACCTTTCAGAAGATTCTGGAGAAAGAGTTTATAGAGAGGGAAAAACGAATTACGGCAGCACTCTTTGCGGATGATGACGTAGAGGACATTAAGTTCACGAAAGAGGAACTGGACAACTCCTATCAGGAATTCCTGCGCCGGATTGAGAGGGAGAAGAAGGAAAACACGGAATTCTCCGAGGAACTGGTCCCGGATGTGGATGCAGTTCGCAGGAAAGAGGCTGCTTCGGATGAAAAGCGCGTTATTTCTATCGAAGAGATACGTGATCGCCGGAAGAAGACCGCGGAGAGAGAAATGCGCGAGGAAGTTTCGAAAGAAGCGAATACGGAAGAACCGAATGCAAAGAATCGGACGAATACAAAGATCCGGACTACGGGAGGTGGTCTGCACCGGCTTGGGAAAGTCGTGGGAATGGCTGTGGTCTGCGTGGCATGCGTGTTTGCAGCCAGCATGACTAGTGAGGCGAATCGGAAGTATTTGGTGAATAGCGTGCGGATTTGGAGTGGGGATGATACGAAGACGGTAAATTATAATGATCCGAGTAATGAAGATGCTAATTTGGATGAAGATAAGGCGATTGCGGATGTTGAAGAAAAACTAGGTGTAAAAGTACCGGAGTTTTATTATAGACCGTATGGATTTGAATTTGAAAGTTATAAAATTGATGATTTAACTTTGGTAGCTTGGCTTCAATATAAATGTAATGATAGTGTTGTAACATTGATAATAGATAAACAAGATATTAAAACCGCGAGTAAAATTAATAGTTTAGATGGTAATGAAAAAGAAGACATAATAATAGAAAATGAGGACTTACAAATATCTATAAAAGAACTTGGCAATCAAGATGGAACATATGATTATTCGGCTGAATGGTATAAAGATGGAACCTCTTATTTTTTGTTTGGAAAGATAGATTTTGAAGAAATTAAAAAAATAGTTGAAAAAATGAAATTTTAGCGTGATTTTCGCGAGTTTCTGTCGTATTAATAGTGTAAGGGTTGTTTACGACAGAAAGGAAGTGAAAACAGTAAAGAAGAAAACATGGAAACGGATGATGGCAGTAGGACTGACGGCAGGAATGCTGCTGGCAGGAAGTGTTCAGCCGGTATTTGCGGAATCTGACAACCTCATGGATGCAATTTTGAGTGAAGAAACGGATGACGTTGAACTCACAGATGAGGAAACAATGGAAGATTTTTCAGAAGATACTAGCTATAGCCTGCTTCGCGGAACAAATCTAGGTTATGGGACTATAAAAATTCAGAAAATAGCCAGCAATGAAATAGCCATTTATGGTTTAACACAGTGCCATAAAAGCTGTAGTAAGGTGTATTTATCATTGTATTTGGAACGCAAAGTAAATGGTAGTTATGGAACATATAAATATTGGGAATTTACAGGCAATAATACAACAAATGTGCAGCGAACCTTAGACGTTGCAGTTCCAAGCGGCACCTACTATCGCGTTCGTGGCTACCATGCAGCGAGCAATGGAGGCTTGAAAGAATCAACATCTACTCTGACACAGGGTATCATGGTGAAATAATTTCTACCGACCAGCAGAAAAAGAGAAATATTTGCAATAAAATCAACAACTGAATAGCGAAGCACAGGTGCGGTCAGCGGGATGTCAGCATACGAACGTAACGAAAAAAGTGTAAACATCCATTACCTTCCGGCTGACGCGAAGTGCTTGCAATCGCCGATTGCATGGAGAAATATTCCGGATCGGCAAAAACAACATCATACAACATACATACAAACAACATACACAGAAGCGGGGTGAAATTTATAAAAATTTCATCCCGTTTTTGCATCTAAAGACTGTTAAAAACTTGCCATATCGTGTATAATAATTACAACTAGAATGTATTGGAAAAATTGTCAGAAAAAGGGGGTTCGCACATGAAGATTACCTTTATTGGGGCGACGCACGAAGTAACTGGTAGTTGTTATTATCTGGAAGCAGCAGGTAAGAAGTTTCTGGTAGACTGCGGTATGGAACAGGGACCGGATTATTATCAGAATCAGGAAATCCCAGTTAATCCGGGAGACCTGGATTTCGTTCTTTTGACACATGCGCATATGGACCATTCCGGAAACCTGCCCGCTATCTATGCGAAAGGCTTTTTGGGTCCGATCTATGCGACCCAGGCAACCTGTCATCTCTGCGATATCATGCTCCGTGACAGCGCGCATATTCAGATGTTCGAGGCAGAATGGCGTAACCGTAAGGGACGCCGTCAGGGTAAACCGGAATTTGTACCTGCCTACACGATGGAAGATGCCATGGGTGTAATACAGAATTTTGTACCATGCCCCTACGAAAAAACAATTACCCCGGCACCAGGGATTTCCGTTCGGTTTGTAGACGCAGGACACCTTCTCGGATCAGCAAGCATTGAGCTGACCATCCAAGAGGACGGAGAGGAAGAGAAGATCGTCTTCTCAGGAGATATCGGAAACCTTCATCAGCCGTTAATCAAGGACCCGACTTACCTCCACGATGCAGATTATGTTGTCATGGAATCCACTTACGGTGACAGAAGCCATGGGGAACGTCCGGACTATGTTGCCATCCTTTCAGAAGTGATCCAGCATACGTTTGACAGAGGCGGAAGCGTTATCATCCCGTCTTTTGCGGTCGGCCGTACACAGGAAATGCTGTACTTTATCCGGCAGATCAAGGAAGAAAACCGTGTCACAGGACATGGCAACTTCAAGGTCTATGTCGACAGCCCGCTGGCAAATGAGGCGACGACGATCTTTAATGAACATCAGTATGACTGCTTCGATGAAGAAGCGATCGCACTGGTCCAGAAGGGAATCAACCCTTTGATGTTCCCGGGACTCCGTACATCCATCACAAGCGATGACTCCAGAGCCATCAACTATGATGAGGACTGCAAGGTGATCATTTCTGCGAGCGGTATGTGCGATGCAGGACGAATCAAGCATCACCTGAAACATAACTTATGGGATCCAAGAAATACGATACTTTTTGTAGGATATCAGGCGATCGGAACGCTGGGAAGAGCACTGCTCGAGGGTGCCGAGGACGTGAAGCTTTTTGGTGAGACTGTCCATGTAGGCGCAGAGATCCGCCAGATGCCGGGAATCAGCGGTCATGCCGATGTCAACGGTCTGATAGACTGGATCAAAGCTTTTGGCGATAAGCCGAAGAAAGTATTTGTAACACACGGCGATGACGAAGTGACAGAGATTTTTGCCCGCCGTCTGCATGATGAGATGGGACTGGACTCCATGGCTCCGTTCAGCGGTACGATCTACGACCTCAAGGCAAACAACTGCATCTATGAGGCACAGGGTATCCGCATCACTAAGGCTTCCGCTTCCCCGAAGGCAAGCAAAGCCGCAAGAGCATTCCAGAAACTGGTTGCCATGGGACAGCGCCTTATGTCCGTTATCCGCAAGAGCGAGGGCATTCCGAACAAAGACCTCGACCGCTTTGCGAGAGATATCCAGTCGCTGTGTGATAAATGGGACAGAGATGATATCTGATACACAGAACAATTTTATAAACATAATAAATCAGCGGAGGTGTCACTGGCACCTCCTCGATATGCAATGCAAAAGGGAGAGGCTTTTATGCCTCTCCTAATGCCTGTTTTAATGCTTTGGAAAGCTGATCCGGGCAGGAAGTCGGTCTGAAACCACAACGGATTCCTTCCAGTCTGCTGATCGCTTCCTTGGCATCCATTCCCTCGATGAGTTTGGCAACACCCTGTGTATTTCCGGAGCAGCCGCCCTGGAATTTCACGTCGTGAACCTTTCCTGCATCGTCAATATCAAATGAAATGGCGCTGGAACAGACACCAGATGTCTTGTATACCATAGTAAAATCCTCCTTTGAATTCAACATTTACGGCAGAATTCCCTGCCGAATTAATATTATAACAGAAAGCAAAAAAAGTTTCCATATAATCTGAAGTTTTGTTATAATGAAAAAACAGTAACGAAATGTTTACTGAAAGCAGAATAGCCAGTGATATAATAAAAAACTGCCATAGAGAATGGGCAGCTACTGGTTTGATAAAATATAAAGAAATTTTTTACAGATAAAACATACACACAGAGGAGAATAACTATTATGAGATGTATTGGTATCATCGGCGCAATGGAAGTAGAAGTAGAGAAACTGAAAGCACGTATGGAGAACGTAGAGATCACACGCAAAGCCTCCATGGAATTTTATGCAGGAACTCTTGAGGGTAAGAACGTAGTCGTAGTCCGCTCCGGGATCGGCAAGGTAAATGCGGCAGTCTGCACACAGATCCTGATCGACGATTTTGACGCAGAAGTTGTCATCAACACCGGTATCGCAGGAAGCCTGAATGCTGATATCAACATCGGAGACCTTGTGATCTCCACAGACCTTGTACATCACGACATGAACGCAGTTGCATTTGGATATCCGGTGGGACAGATCCCGCAGATGGAGACTTTTTCCTTCAAGAGTGATGAGGCTCTGCGTAAACTTGCCGTACAGGCATGCAGAGATGTGAACCCGGATATCGAAGTTTTTGAGGGACGTATCGCATCCGGAGATCAGTTCGTGGCAGATCAGGGAGTCAAGGACGAGATTGTGAAACAGTTCGATGCTTATGCAGTAGAGATGGAGGGCGCAGCGATCGCACAGGCTGCTTACCTCAACAATGTTCCGTTCCTCGTAGTCCGCGCGATCTCTGACAAAGCAGACGGAAGCGCAGAAGTAGATTACCCGACTTTTGAGGCAATGGCAGTAGAACACTGTGTCAAGATGACACTTCGCATCCTGAATCAGATCCAGGGCTGATTGTTACTGCTCACAGCAGCCGTGAACAGTAACGGTTGAAATCGCCTGATTTCTGGCTGAAAACGCACACTACAGACCTAAGTGCATAGACTATTATAGATAGTGGGAAAAACAGGAGAAACTTATGTACTACGACAGATTTTTTCCATTCTATGTAGCATATGCCAATCCCGCTCTTTATGACGGGGAACGGATACAGGAGCAGGAGTTTGCGCTGATGAAATCTTATTATCCCGAGGCAGCAGGCAGGATCCAGGAAAAAGTGGAGGAAGAATGCCAGCTTCTGGATTACGAAGGAAGCAGACTTTATGACGAATATCCGGATAAATTTATGCTGCATCAGCTGTGCAGGCAGATCCGCACGCAGGTAGAAGGTGAAACGGCAGCCCAGGGTGTACCAGACAGCCTTATGGATGATCTCATCCAGGTCCTTCTCTGCCAGGAAATCTCCCGCAGACGATGCAGAAGACGCAGGAACTATGGTTTATATAGATAGAAAGAATTTACAGTAAAATATGAAAACATTACAGGAATTTTTGGAGGAACAGTTTGACCAGGAAATGATGCTGGCGGTCTTGAGCGGACAGCGCAAAAAAGATGCCGATGTCCCGTCCAAAGTGCGTATACGTCCTGTGGAGATCAAAGGAACTGTCTGTTATCAGGCAACTGCGACAGTCGGTCAGAAAGCCATCCACAAGAACTACACACATGAGGAAGTGACTGCCTACATTACAGACTGCCTCGAAGACGGTTTTTCCCAGCTTCAGATACAGGGACAGCGCAAAGATGCTTCCGTTCTTGTCAGCAAGAAGGGTAAACAGACCATGAAAGTAAAACAGCATCCGGCACTGGAACCGGTGAAGATCATGGCACACAACAGGGTAAAGCAGTATATCCTCAAAGAAGGAATACCAGTCCCATTTCTGGTGGATCTCGGCGTAATGAATGCGCAGGGCAAAGTCCACCAGCACTCTTATGACAAATTTAAACAGATCAACCGTTTTCTGGAATTTATCGAGGATATCCTTCCGGCACTTTCCAGAGAGCGGGAGATCACGATTCTGGATTTTGGCTGCGGTAAGTCGTATCTTACTTTTGCCATGTATTATTATCTGAGAGAACTTAAGGGTTATGATGTCAACATCATCGGTCTGGATCTCAAGACAGATGTAATTAAGAAATGCAGCGGACTCGCACAGAAATATGGTTATGAGAAACTGCATTTCCTGCAGGGGGACATCGCAGATTATGACGGCGTTACGAAGGTGGATATGGTCGTGACACTTCATGCCTGTGACAAGGCAACCGATTATGCACTTGCCAAGGCGGTTGAGTGGGGGGCAGAGGTCATCCTTTCCGTGCCGTGCTGCCAGCATGAGCTGAACGACAAGATCCAGAACGAACTTCTCAAACCGGTTCTCAAATATGGAATCCTCAAAGAACGAATGTCCGCGCTCCTGACAGACGGAATCCGCGCGGAACTTCTTGAATCGAAGGGGTACCGTACACAGATCCTTGAGTTCATCGATATGGAGCACACGCCGAAGAATCTTCTGATCCGTGCGGTCAAGACCGGTAAGAAACAGTCCACAGACAGCCTTGCAGAGATGACAGAGGCACTTCACGCAGATCTCATACTTGAGAAACTTCTCTATCCGCAGGGCATCCAGACAGAGAAGGGAGCACAAAAACTATGAAAAATTTTCTCAAACGGTTTTTGATCCTTCTTGTTGTGTTTGTGCTTGGAGTGGCAGGAACCTCATTTCTTATGAACAGTGAGACAACCGATGACCGTTCAGATATGAATGATTCCACCTTACCGGAGGTAATGGTGCAGTTCGGAGATACACTCACGAACCGCATGTACGGATATAAACAGCCTATGGAGACGGATTTTGTCAGGGACAGCGTAACACCTCTGGATACGACAAAGAAATTAACACTTGCAGTAAATCCATATGATGCGAAAGTCAGAAATCTTTCTTACGAGATCCGGACTTCTGATGGAAGCAAGGTCATGGAAAACCGCACGATCAAGAACCTGGAGACAGGTTCTGATGGATATTTAAGGACAGAGATCGAGATTTCTTCCGGGCTTCTGATGAATCAGGAATATTCTTTTCAGATCACGCTTTCGACGAATCATGGTGATGTCTATTACTATACAAGGGTAGTTTCCAGATCTGCAACGTATACCGAGCAGTATGCGAAATTTGCGAGTGACTTCGTACAGATGAGCCTCGATAAAGACCAGGCAGATAATCTGGCAGCTTATATGGAAACGTCAGACAGTGCTTCTTCGAGGAATTTTGCCGGGCTGAATATCAATTCACCGCTTGCTGATATCATCTGGGGAAATCTGAATCCGCAGTTATCCAAGGCGGGAATTCCGATCATCAAGGATATCAATGAAACAACAGCCAGTATTTCTGTTGAATATGAGATCACGGCACCGGATGAAAATGGAAACGCCGAATATTATCTTGTAACAGATTTTTACAGAATGCGATATGACGAGACAAGAATCCGCCTTCTGGATTTTGAGCGTTCTGCAACGCAGGTTTTTGCCCCGTCGCGTTCTGTGATCAGTAACAGTGGGCTTATTCTGGGAGTTCGGAGCAAAAATGTGGATTACATGACGAACGAAGAGGGAAGTGTGACTGCATTTACGCAGAATGGAGATCTGTGGAGCTACGCACCGGATACCGGTAAGTTTGTGGAGATTTTTACCTTCCGCAAGAATGAAAACAGTGATTTTCGTGACGCGCGGGTAGAGCATGATATCACGATTCTGGATGTCGCGGACAACGGCGATGTTGATTTCATGGTTTATGGATATATGAACCGCGGAGCGCATGAGGGCTACAGCGGTGTCGGAATTTACCACTACAACAACGACAAGAGTGTGATTGAAGAGCAGGTATTTATTCCGTGTACGGAGTCTTATGAATTCCTGAAAGAAGATCTTGGAACATTATCTTATGTAAACCAGAATAACCAGTTATTCCTTCTGATTTCAGGAAATCTCTATAGCATTAATATTAATGAAAATACCTATGAAGTTCTGGGTGATCACATTGACAGTGATGACTTCGGAGTTTCTGCAACAAATGCACATGCAGCATGGAAGATTAAGAGCGGGGATCAGGCAGGCCAGATCGAAATGATTGATTTTGATACCATGGAAACCCGGATGATCGCTCCGAAGACAGCACAGAAACTGGTTCTTCTTGGTTTTATGAATGAGGATATCATTTATGGAATCGTTCTGGATGGAGATACACTGCCGAATGCGAACGGCTACGATATAGATGGAATTTCGACTTTCCGTATCGAAGGCTTTGACGGCACGGTAAAGAAGGAGTATCACCAGGATGGACTGTATGTGGCAGGTGTGACGGTTGGATCAACGCTGATGGAATTTAATCTTTTGCAGAAAAACGGCGATATTTACAAAGCTGTCAAAAAAGACAATATCATGAACAACAACACGACTTCAACGGATCTGACAAGTGCGGAGCAGACAAGCTCAACCCGCCAGGGTGTGATCGTCCGGCTTACGTTTGATGATTCACCGTCAGCAGAGGAGCCGCTGGTTCTTTATGCGAAGGTGAGCAGCGTCGGTGAGAAGACTGTAGATATCCAGGTAGACAAGAGTTCCACAGAGGAAGTTTATTATGTATATGCCAGAGGCGGTCTGGACAGTGTCTGGACAGATCCGGCAAAAGCAGTCCAGCGTGCTGACAAACAGACAGGAGTTGTTTTGAACCGTGCACAGCAGTATGTATGGGAGCGTGGAAATATGAAGACACAGCTTACCCTGAATACTACGGACATTCCGGAAATCATCCGGACAGCTTCTCTGGATGTTCAGAATCTTCAGAATGGTCTGGGTGACAGTGCAAAGGTTGTCGATCTCAGTGGATGCTCTCTGGAAAATGTGCTTTACGAGGTCAGTGCACAGCGTGCCGTGATCGCCAAGACCGGTGCAGATTCCAGTGTTGTGATCGTTGGATATGATCAGTACAATACCTATTTGCTCGATCCGTCTACAGGAGAAGTGAAGCCATATGGAATGAATGACAGTACAGCACTGTTCCAGAGTGCAGGAAATGTGTTTATCACGTATCTTGATCAGAAATAAATGGAAACAAGTTGTTAAAAAACACCACAAAATGACAGGGGGACAACACATATGTTAAGTAACAGTATTGCAAAACTTGTACAGTATGGAATTGAGTCAGGACTTACACCAGAATGTGAGCGCAGTTACACGATCAACCTTCTTCTTGATGTTTTTCATGAGGATGAATTCGTGGAACCGGAAGAAAAAGCTGCTGATGTAGATCTGGAAGAAACTTTGAACGAGCTTCTGGATGAGGCGGTCAAAAGAGGTTTGATCGAGGACAGTGTTGTCTACCGTGATCTTTTTGATACAAGACTTATGAACTGCCTGATGCCGCGTCCGGCACAGGTTCAGAAGGAGTTCTGGGACAGATATGAGAAGAACCCGCAGGAAGCAACGGATTATTTCTACAAACTGAGCCAGGACAGCAACTATATCCGCCGCTATCGTGTTAAGAAAGACCAGAAATGGAAAGTTAAGAGCCCATACGGGGATATCGACATCACCATCAACCTTTCCAAGCCGGAGAAGGATCCTAAGGCGATCGCTGCAGCAAAGAATGCCAAGGCAAGCAGTTATCCGAAATGCCTTCTGTGCCCGGAAAATGAGGGATATGCAGGCCGTGTAAACCATCCGGCAAGACAGAACCACAGGATCATTCCGATCACGATCAACGATACACCGTGGGGATTCCAGTATTCTCCATATGTATATTACAATGAGCACTGCATCGTGTTCAACAGCCAGCATACACCGATGAAGATCGAGAGAAATGCGTTTATCAAGCTGTTTGATTTTGTGAAACTTTTCCCGCATTATTTCCTTGGTTCCAATGCAGACCTTCCGATCGTTGGCGGTTCTATCCTGAGCCATGACCATTTCCAGGGTGGACATTACACTTTCGCCATGGCAAAAGCTCCGATCGAGAAACATGTGACCATTCCGGGATTTGAGGATGTGGAAGCTGGAATCGTGAAATGGCCGTTATCTGTACTTCGTATCCGTCACAAAGATTCTGACCGTCTGGTGGATCTTGCGACTCATGTGCTGGAAGTATGGAGAGGATACACCGATGAAGCGGCATTTGTTTTTGCAGAGACAGATGGAGAGCCGCATAATACGATTACTCCGATCGCGCGTAAAGTCGGCGATATGTATGAACTTGACCTGACACTGAGAAACAATATCACAACAGAGGAGCATCCTCTTGGTGTTTATCATCCGCATGCTCAGTATCATCACATCAAGAAAGAAAACATTGGTCTGATCGAGGTTATGGGACTTGCAGTTCTTCCGGCGAGACTGAAAGAAGAGCTGGAACTTCTCGAGGAATACATTCTCGAAGGCAAGGATATCGCTTCCAACGAAAAAATCGAGAAACACGCTGCCTGGGCAGCAGAATTCCTGCCGAAATATGACAACATCAACAAGGACAACGTTCATGGGATCCTTCAGAAAGAAGTTGGGATCGTCTTCACCCATGTTCTCGAAGATGCCGGCGTCTACAAATGTACACCGGAAGGCAGAGAGGCGTTTATGAGATTTATCGAAACTTTATAAGAACACTAGTATAACAGTTTCCACGAGAGGGACTTCGGCTGTGACAGGCTGAGGCCCCTTTTGTTTATATTCTTTTAACAAAAAAATTTTACAGATAAGCGGGAATGATATGGTACAATAGCACTAATATAAATAAATGGCACAGGGTAAACTTATAATAACGGAAACAGGGCGAAGCAGTAACAGAAATCATGAGGAGAGGTGACTTTATGAAAGATGATCTGAACAAACCAGAAGATAAGAAGCAGAAACAGCCAAAGTTTGAGAAGAAATCCACAGACCAGCGTATGCAGGCGACACCGCCGGTGGATAACTCTGGTGAGGAGGAGATCCCGGAGTGGAAAAGTTCGATCCGCAGGGAGCCGGTGCAGGAGGAGCAGCCGGAACGTAAGATGCCGGTTATCAATAAAAAGTATATGATAGCGGCGGCAGCGGTCGTTGTGCTGGGAGCGGCGGCGTTTGGCGTGGCACCGCGGCTCATGAAAGATCCGGAGACGAAGAAACAGATCGAGGAAGCGAAGAAGCAGGCTGCACAGGAAGAAACTGCGAGCGCAGATGAGAGTCAGGAAAGCGCAGAGCAGGGGGAAGAATTACAGGCAGATGAGGCAGCCCTGAAATCGGATACATCAAATGTAACAGAAACAACAGATGAAACAGATATATCAAGCACCGGGCAGCAGGACAGCAAGGCTGATGGTAAGGAAAAAATCGCCACACCTCCAATCACAGGTCTCGCACATGCTGAGAGCTATGAATCTTTATATGAGATCCTGCACAAATGGCAGAGCGACAGCAACAACTGGAACGCAGCAGACGGTGCACGAGGAATTGAATTGTATTCATCTGATGCAGAGACAGATATGGTAAGCGAAAGCACCGCAGATGCTGTTGCCACGGAAGACTCCTCCGCGGCAATGTATCCGTCTGATATTGACTCCGGTTTTACCTATGATGAATCGCAGGAATCCACCGACCATTCAACAACCAATACACAGGAAGAAAACGTTGACGAGGCAGACATTGTCAAGACAGACGGGACCTACATCTATGCGATGAACAGCAGGGGTGATATCCGTATCGTAGATGCCGTTTCCATGAAACTGGTCAGCGAGATCTCCGGCGACCGTAATGCCGATTATATGGAAATGTATTTAAACGGCGACAGCCTCCAGGTGATCCGCCAGCAGGAGACATATATTACTTATAAAGGAGATATCAACCTTTCTTCATCTGACAGCGGCGACCAGGAAACCAACGCACAGAATAACAGCGACAGTAAAGCTAATAAGAACACCGATAAAGACAGCGAAACAGATAACACCGACACCAACACCGTCCGCGCCAGCTACAGCGTCCCGGTGACAACGGTCTCCATCGACACCTATGACATTTCCGACCGTGAGAATCCGAAACAGACAGGAACCTGCCAGCAGGACGGCACATACCTTTCTTCCAGAAGAAATGGCGGGAATCTTTATCTCTTTACTTCCTACTCCCCGGACACCACAGACGGGGTCGATGCAAAAGTAAAATACATTCCGAGGATTGATGACGAGTACATCGCATACGACCACATCTACCTGCCGGCAGCCGAAGAAACAACAGACTACACCTATGACGGCAAAAACTATCTGGTAGCATCCTCCGTCTCCGATGAGAACCCGGATCAGATCACAGACAGCATGGCAGTTGTCAGCGGCGCAGAGACTTTTTACGTAAGCGAATCCAACATCTATTCTGCTGTTTCCGACTGGACCGCATCCGACACGAAACCGCGCACGGAGATCGTCCGCATCGGTTATGAGGATGGCTTTTTTACAGAAGGAAGCACCGGTTCCGTATCCGGAGAACTCAACAATAGTTTTTCCATGGATGAATATAACGGAAACCTCCGCCTGGTTACAACAACCGCAGGCTGGAACAAAGATTACAGCGAATATACCAGAACCAACGGACTTTATATCCTTGATGCAGACATGAAAACCATTGGCAAGATCGAGAACCTTGCCGATAACGAAGAGATCAAGTCTGCCCGTTTCATGGGAGATACCGGATACTTTGTCACCTACAGAAACACAGACCCGCTGTTTTCAGCAGATCTTTCTGACCCGACGAAACCGAAGATCATCGGCGAACTCAAGATCACCGGCTTCTCCGAATACCTCCATTTCTACGGAGAAAACAAGCTGCTCGGTATCGGCTGGGAGACAGATCCCGACACAGGCAGCATCGAAGGTCTGAAATGCTCCATGTTCGACATCACAGATCCTTCCGATGTCAAAGAGATTGACCGCATTGTTCTCAAGAATGTATCCATCTGCGATGCGCTTTCCAATTACCGCGCGATCCTGGCATCCCCGGACAAAAACCTCTTCGGTTTTGCCTACGGACTGTATAAGAACAGCGGCACAGGAGACTACTACCACACAGAAGAACAGTATTACTACGGACTTCTTTCCTACAGCGAAGAAGACGGTTTTGTTCCGGGAGCATACCTGAACATCACACAGAGCGGTCTGTTTGACGATGCACTCACCAATACGGAATACCGCACCATGAGAGGCATTTATATTTCAGATACGTTTTATCTTGTTACAGAAAACGGCATCAGTTCCTACGATATGACAGACGGATATAAACTTACAGATACTCTTCTCTGGGAATCATAAGAAATCCCGTAATCTCTCATATTTACTCCTTGCAGGAATCAGACGAATAGTCTATACTAGAAATCAATTGGATGAGAAATGAAAGACAGAGAGGAAACAGATTATGAAGCTTACAACTGTAAGAGAAATTTACAAAAACAGAGAACAATATATGAATCAGGAAGTGACAGTAGGAGGCTGGGTCCGCAGCGTCCGTGGTTCCAAAGCATTTGGATTCATCGTCCTTCATGACGGAACCTATTTCGAGACACTTCAGATCGTATATCACGACACCATGGAGAATTTTGCTGAGATCAGCAAATTAAACGTAGGTGCTGCCATCATCGTCAAAGGAACCCTCGTTCCGACACCGGAAGCAAAGCAGCCGTTTGAGATCCAGGCAGAGGAAGTACAGGTAGAAGGCGCATCCGCACCGGACTACCCGCTTCAGAAGAAACGCCATACTCTTGAATACTTAAGAACCATGACACACTTAAGACCGAGAACAAACACTTTCCAGGCAGTATTCCGTGTACGTTCCCTGTGCGCTTATGCGATCCACAAATTCTTCCAGGAGAGAGGATTTGTTTACGTTCATACACCACTGATCACAGGAAGCGACTGTGAGGGTGCAGGAGAGATGTTCCAGGTAACCACACTGGATATGAAGAACCCGCCGCTGAACGAGGACGGAACTGTAGACTACAGCAAGGACTTCTTTGGCAAGGAGACAAACCTCACTGTAAGCGGACAGCTCAACGGCGAGACTTATGCACAGGCATTCCGCAACATCTACACCTTCGGACCGACCTTCCGTGCAGAGAACTCCAACACCACACGTCATGCTGCTGAGTTCTGGATGATCGAGCCAGAGTGTGCATTTGCAGACCTCAACGACAACATGGATCTCGCAGAAGCAATGCTCAAATACGTGATCCGTTATGTACTTGAGAACGCTCCGGAAGAAATGAACTTCTTCAATTCCTTCATCGACAAGGGACTTCTGGATCGTCTGAACCACGTAGTAAATTCCGAATTCGGTCATGTAACCTACACAGAAGCAATTGAGCTTCTTGAGAAAAACAACGACAAATTCGACTACAAAGTATTCTGGGGATGCGACCTTCAGACAGAGCATGAGCGCTATCTGACAGAGCAGATCTTTAAGAAACCTGTATTCGTTACAGATTATCCGAAGGAGATCAAAGCATTCTACATGAAACTGAATGACGACGGCAAGACCGTTGCAGCTATGGACTGCCTTGTTCCTGGAATCGGAGAGATCATCGGAGGAAGCCAGAGAGAGGACGACTACGAGAAACTGAAATCCCGTATGGATGAACTCGGACTCAAAGCCGAGGATTATCAGTTCTACATGGATCTCCGTAAATACGGTTCTACCCGTCATTCCGGATACGGACTTGGATTCGAACGCTGTGTAATGTATCTGACAGGAATGGGCAACATCCGTGACGTGATCCCGTTCCCGAGAACTGTAAATAACTGTGATTTATAAGGAGTAGTAATTAAATGATAAGATTTATTCATCTTGCAGATGTACACCTGGGGGCAGTGCCGGATCGAGGCTGCCCGTGGAGTCGCGAGCGGGAAGAAGAAATCTGGGAAACTTTCCGCCGGGTGATTGCGACAATACGCAAGAGCCCGGTGGATTTGCTGTTTATAGCCGGAGATCTCTTTCATCGACAGCCTCTTCTAAGCGAACTGAGAGAGATAAATGACCTTTTTGGCACGATCAGTCAGACCAGAGTCTTTCTTATGGCCGGAGACAGCGATTATATGAGGAAGGATTCTTTCTACCGGACATTCAAATGGAATCAGAATGTATCATTTTTTGACGGAGAGAGCCATACCTGTATTGAGATTCCGGAGAAAAACGTCTATGTATATGGTCTGAGTTACGAACATAAGGAGATTCACGAAGCACTTTATGATGGCTGGAAGAAATCCGATAAAAGAGGATTTCACGTTCTGATGGCGCATGGTGGAGATACTGAGCATATCCCGATGGATTTCCGTAAACTGGCAGACGGTGGATTTGATTATATTGCACTTGGACATAAGCACCAGCAGCAGGCACCGTTCAAGGACTGGATGCTGTATTCCGGTGCGCTGGAGCCGATCGACAGGAATGACCTGGGAGAGCATGGATATATAGAAGGAACCTACGGTGAAGGTAAAGTAAGGACGCACTTCGTACCGTTTGCCAGCCGTTCTTACCAGAATCTTCTTCTGACAGTCAAAGAAGGTTCTACACAGCATACGTTGGAGGAAATGCTGCGTAACGAGATCATGAAGCGTGGCGGAAAAAATATCTACCGTATCATCATACAGGGAACCCGCTCCCCGGGAAGCCTTCTTCTCGCAGAACGCCTCAAAACAATGGGAAATATCGTGGAAGTTCTGGACGAGTCCCGTCCGGCATATGATCTTGAGAAACTGCACGAACAATATAAGGGAACCCTGATCGGGGACTATATCGAACAGTTTGCAGATAGCGGCAGCAGACCTGTCGTAGAGGACAAGGCACTTTATCACGGCCTGCAGTCCCTTTTGAATGCTTCTGTGCTTGTAAACGGGCGTGTTATGCAGGACGCAGAACAGAAGGATCTCGGACGCATTTTACAGATGCTCAAGATGTCCCGCAAGGGTTATCAGGTGCAGGTAGAACGCCGGAAGAAAGAGAATCTTGCTGAGAAACAGAAGATCCGTACCTCTATTGACCATATGAACAGGGAACTTCATGAACTGGAGGAAGAGAGAATTGAAATGCGCGCGCAGGAGGATTCTTTACGCAGACTGGATGGAGGTCACGGAGAGGGATTTTCGGAAGAACGTATTCAACAGCTGGAACGCAGAAATCAGATACAGGCAGCCGGAATCTGTGTAACATTGATTCTGTTTCTGGCAGGTGCACTCATTCTTGGCGTACATTTCAAAGAAACGATGCTGGCACTGGTAGCAGCCGCAGCCGGAATCTGCCTCGTGCTGCTGGAAGGCTTTTTCAATATGAAAACCATCCGTGAGCTTGAGAAGCGTCGGAGAGTCAAGAAGCGTTTCCTTGCGCGTCAGGACCGCTTACAGTCCGGCAAAGATGATCTCGATGAAGCAATCAAAGAAAAGGAGATCAGCCTGTCAAACCTGATGGAAGAGTACCAGGAAGTCGAAGACTATACATACCTTCCGATCGCAGAGGAGATAGAGATCGATTCCCTTAATCTGGCAATGTCCACGATCCAGAAGCTTGCAGGAGATCAGAACTAATATACTTATAAATTCAAATACCCCTCAGAGAAGATGCAAGAAACATCCTCCCCGCGGGGTATTTATTATGGAAGAAAAAATGTAATCAGATATTATTTCTCGTCATACTGAGCCATATAATTGGACACGCAGCGCTTGATCCTGTCTGCCGGGTTCAGCAGGTGGCTGACAGACATATCATGGTTCAGAGTGTCGATGATCAGGGCGATATACTTACTCATATCACAGCTGATGTAGTATGGCTTCGCAAGAAGTTCCGGAGTCTGATAGATCAGGTTGGTGGTCAGAAGCTTATCAAAGATTCCGTTTCTTGCAGCATCGTCAAACTTCTCAAGTCCGTCTGTAAAGAAGCCGAAGGTTGTGCAGATATAGATCCTGCCTGCACCACGTTTCTTGAGGAGAGATGCGATCTCAAGGATACTGTATCCGGAGGAGATCATATCGTCGATCAGGATAACGTCCTTGCCCTCGAGCTTCGGTCCAAGAAACTCGTAAGCTGCGATCGGATGACGGCCGTTTACCTTGCGGGTGTAGTCCAGTCTGCGGTAGTACATACCCATGTCAACACCGAGGACGTTGGCAAGGTAGATCGCTCTTCTCATACTTCCTTCATCCGGGCTGATGATCATGAAATGGTCATTGTCGATATGAAGTCCCTCTTCGTTCTTAAGAAGAGCCTTAATGAACTGATAAGCCGGCTGGATGGTCTCAAAACCATGAAGCGGAGTAGCATTCTGTACACGCGCATCATGTGCGTCAAAAGTGATGATGTTCTCTACGCCCATTCCGGTCAGTTCCTGGAGTGCAGATGCACAGTCCAGAGATTCACGGCCAGTACGTTTGCTCTGGCGGCTCTCATAAAGGTACGGCATGATGACATTGACACGGCGTGCTTTGCCGCCGATCGCTGCAATCACACGTTTCAGATCCTGAAAATGGTCGTCCGGAGACATCAGGTTGGTGAATCCGCTGATACGGTAAGTCAGGCTGTAGTTGGTTACATCTACCATAAGATAGATATCATCACCACGGACAGATTCATTGACCTCACCCTTACCTTCACCGGAGCCAAAACGAGGAGTTTTGACATCGACAATGTAAGAATCGCGCTGATATCCTTCAAATGCGAAGGACTGCATTTCTGCGTGGTCTCTTTCGTTTCTCCATTTAACAAGCCATTCATTGACCTTTTCGCCAAGGGGACGACAGCTTTCCAGAGGGATGAGTCCCAGTCTTCCTACTGGAAGTGTAGTCAGTTCCTTGTTGTTTAACTGTGCCATCTTTATTTTCCTCCTAAAAATATTTTCTGTATTCGGATGTCTTTGCCGATCAGTTTCAACATCTGATAGTTGCTCGCGATCCGGGAAAAAGTTCTCTCGGAATACGTGGCTGAGAAATCCTCAAGCGTCAGATTCGTTGAAATGACCGTGGATTTACGCCGGGCAATACGCTCGTTGATGCACAAAAATAACTGCGAGGACACAAAGCTGTTGGTCAGCTCCGTACCCAGATCATCAATGATCAGTAGATCACAGTCCAGGATAAAATTTTCGCCGGGGTCGGTTTCGGATTTTCTGGAAAAAGCTGTCTGAGCCATGCTGTCAAACAGATCAAACGCAGAAAAATACAAAACACAGTGAGAACTCTCCAGAAGTGCATTGGCGATACAGTGGGAAAGAAAAGTCTTGCCTACACCGGTGCTGCCATAGAAAAACAGATTCTGGAAGCGGGAGTCAAAATCCTGCACAAAGTTCCAGGCGGTATCGTAAGCCCGCTGTGCTGTCTGGCGGGCAGTTAATCCTGTTGCTTCATTTTTTATTGTATCAGAATACCAGTCAAAAGAAAAGTGCTCAAAATTTTCTTTTTTGAGAATCTCTGTAAGATTTGACTGTGTATAAAGAAGCTCGATCTCTGCTTTTTTGAAACAGGCGCATTTGCGGTGACCGTCAGTATATCCTGTATCCTGACATTCATGGCAGAAATAATGCGGTTTCAGGTAATCCGCAGGAAACCCGTTTGCCTTGAGAAGAGAGATCCGCTCATTGGCAAGCGCAGCAACCTCCTCGCGCAGTTCCTCGATGGAAGCCGGCTGTCCGAGAAGCAATGCACGGGCCTTACGGGCACTCAAAGATGCGACTTCCTGGTCGATTTCCAGGAGTCTGGGAACTCGTGTATACGCTTCTTTGCGCCGCTCCTCGAGGGCTCGCTGGACCTCTGACTGACGGCGGCTATATTCTCTCATGATGGTATCATATTGAAAATTCTGTAAAGCCACGCTTTTCTCCTTATGTGTAAAAAGCTTACTGATTCAGCAGATGCTTCTCATATTCGCTGAAATCATATTCTCTCTGTTCGAAATTGTTAAAACGGTTATTGGAAGCAGGTGCGGCCGGTTTCCTGGAGGCAGCCTTCTTGCTCTGGCGGCGTTTCTGGTGCTCATCATCCAGAGAACGGATGTCGTCGAGAGTTTTGACTTCTTTCTTCTTCCAGCCCTCGAGGATCTTGTCCGTGTACTGGAAACTTGCCTGTCCGGTCTGGAGAACGGTACGGTTACATGCCTCCTGGATGATCTCCATGGAAAAACAATACGTCTTGAGCCAGGTATCCATAAGCGTGATCTCTGTCTCAACCGGGTTACGGTTCGTGATCCCCAGCGCCTTGAGAATCGTAAAATATTCCTTATTATAACGTGAATTGGAACGCTTCGCCTGCTCGACAGTAGTGATGCCTTCCTCAGCCCAGGCAATGGCAACCTTCTCAATGTAACGGATGCTCTTGTGATTGTGGCTGACGCAGTATTCAAGAAGATACTCGATCAAATCCGCGCTTAAGCCAAGCCCGTCATAAAAGAAGAGCAGCTTCTGGCTCTCCGTAGGGGAGAGCGTCTTGCCGAGGTACTGTTCTGCGATATAAAGGATCTGGATGATCTCCTCATTCTGCTTCAGCTCGCGGATACGCTCAGGGGTCAGTTCCTGCTTCTTGTCAGAAGAAGCTTTGCCAGTGGGAACAGAAGGTTCCACAGCGGCGGAAGGAGCTGATGCAGCCTGAATGGCCGGCTGTTCTACGGTGGAAACGGTCTCCACAGAAGCAGAGACAGAAGACGCATTCTCCGTATGTTTATCCGGAGAGAGCAGTGCAATCCCGCAGAGTTTATCACTGTCTGTGAAATCAAGGACAAGGAGCTCCTGCTTTGCCCAGTATTTCAGCGCACGGAGGATGTCCCTCTCTGTGCACAGCAGACGGTCTGCCATCTGCTCCAGACTGAAAGAAACCGGAGCATTGGAGAGTGAACGCAAAAGATAGATATACACTTTGACGAATTCCCCGTTTGCCTCCGGCATATAATTGTCGATAAATGTGTTCGATAAGATCGTGATCTCCGTCATGGAGGAGTTTTGTAAGGTGATCATTGCCATGAAATATCGCTCACTTTCCAAGAAAAAATTCCGGTTAAATGCCGCCGAAACAGCGGCAGTCTGGAACAATTGGATTATAGCACAACCTTTTTCAAAAGAGAATAGGGTATTTTTCGGTAAAAGATTTCCACACTAAAATGTGGATAATGTGGATAATGTGGAAAGTGAAATTGGGATAAAATTATCTGCAACCATGATAAATGTCGATAAAACGTGCAAATCAGCGCATTTTTGCAGGTTTCCACATACACTTATGTAAACACTCCAGGGCAATAAAAATCCACATGCTATACACCGTCCAAAATGTGTATAAGCATGTGGATAATGTGGATAACTTACTTGCCGAGGAGCTGTTCTCCAATATTTACAACGTCTCCGGCCCCCATAGTTATCAACAGGTCACCCTGTGTACAATTTTCAAGCAAAAAGTTCTCGATTTCGTCGAAAGTCGGGAAATATTCGCACGGAGTACCGATCTCAGAGATCAGTTCCTGCAGGTTTGCGGAGGAAATTCCGAGGTTATCAGTCTCTCTGGCTGCATAAATATCAGCAAGAACGACATGATCTGCCAGGGAAAGAGCCTTGGCAAATTCCGGAAGCAGAGCCTTGGTACGTGTATAAGTATGCGGCTGGAAAACACACCAGATCTTTTTGTGTGGATAATTCTTTGCTGCATGGAGAGTTGCCTCGATCTCTGTCGGATGATGTGCATAATCATCGATGATCGTAACGCCGCCGATTTGTCCCTTGTACTGGAAACGGCGGTCTGTTCCTGTGAAGTCCTTAAGTCCCTCAAAGATCACTTCGTTGGAAAGTTCCAGAAGTTGTCCGCAGGCGATGGATGCCAGCGCATTGGAAACATTGTGGATTCCCGGAACGCGGAGAGTGCAGGTTCCGATCGGCTCACCGTTATGGAGTACGCGGAAAGTAGCATGTCCGAATTCATCGTATGTGATATTGTCGGCTGTGTAGTCGGCTTCTTTCTCAAGACTGTAGGTGATGACTTTGCATGGAAGATCCTTCGCGATCTCCTCGTATTTCGGAGTATCTGCGTTGATGATGAGTGCACCGTCTGCCGGAAGAAGTTCTGCAAACTTACGGAAAGAATGACGGATGTCATCGATATCCTTGAAGAAATCCAGATGATCCGCATCCATGTTCAGGATGATGCTGATCTTCGGGAAAAAGCTCAGGAAGCTGTTGGTGTACTCGCAGGCTTCGGTGAGGAAAGTCTCTGACTGACCGACACGGATATTTCCGCCGATCGCCGGAAGGATACCGCCGACACTGATGGTCGGGTCGCATTCACCTTTGAGCAGAATGTGGGAGATCATGGAAGTTGTGGTAGTCTTGCCATGAGTTCCGGATACTGCGATTGGGGTGTCGTAATTGCGCATGATCTGTCCGAGAAGCTGCGCTCTGGTGAGCATCGGGATGCCTTTCTCCTTTGCACAGGCGAATTCCGGGTTGTCCGGATGGATGGCTGCTGTGTAAACAACAACGTCAACAGAGTCCTTGATGTTGGAAGCACGCTGTCCGTAGTAGAGGGTAGCCCCTTTTTCCTCGAGAAGAGTGGTCAGCGGGCTTTTCTTCGCGTCAGAGCCGGAGATGGTGAATCCCTCTTCCAGAAGGACCTCAGCCAGTCCGCTCATGCTGATTCCGCCAATACCAATGAAATGGATGGCGATCGGTTTATGAAAGTCTATCTGATACATAATGATAATCTCCTTAATTTATTAACTGTGAAAATACGAAACAGTTACGCTAATATTATACCCCTTGAGGGTGGAAATGAAAAGTCTAAGTTTGATGGATGAAAAAATATACAATAAAATGTCGAAAAATTGTGCAGAACTCACATAAAAAGTAATGCGACGTTTTTTCGTAACACAAAAAACGTGTGCAATAAATATAAAAAACACAAAGTTTACACAAAAAAATTGTAAATAATGCTCACTAATCTTGATGAGTATGGTATAATTAAAAAATCAAACAAAACAAGAGGTGAGTGCATGATTAAGAAAGAGATGATCGCCATGCTGCTGGCTGGCGGTCAGGGCAGCAGACTTGGAGTATTGACAGCTAAGGTAGCGAAACCAGCGGTCGCCTTTGGGGGAAAATATCGTATCATTGATTTTCCGCTGAGTAACTGTATTAATTCAGGCATTGACACAGTGGGCGTTTTGACGCAGTATCAGCCATTGCGTCTGAATACACATATCGGAATCGGAATCCCGTGGGATCTGGACAGGAATGAGGGCGGTGTGACCGTATTGCCTCCATATGAGAGGAGCGACAACAGCGAATGGTACACCGGAACAGCAAATGCGATTTTCCAGAATCTCGATTACATGGAGCAGTATAATCCGGATTATGTGCTGATTCTTTCCGGCGACCACATCTACAAGATGGACTATGAGATCATGCTGAATTTCCACAAGGCAAACAAAGCGGATATCACAATTGCATGTATGCCTGTCCCTATGGAGGAAGCAAGCCGTTTCGGCATCATGGTGACTGACGAGACAGGACGTGTGAAGGAATTCGAGGAGAAACCGGAGAAGCCGAGCAGCAATCTGGCTTCTATGGGAATTTACATATTTAGCTGGCCTGTGCTGAAGGAGGCTCTGATCGCACTTAAGGCACAGAGCAACTGTGACTTTGGCAAGCATATCCTTCCTTATTGTAAGGACAAGGGGCAGAGACTTTTTGCCTACGAATACAGTGGATACTGGAAGGATGTTGGAACTCTGGGATCTTATTGGGAAGCCAATATGGAACTGATCGACATTGTTCCGGAGTTCAATCTTTATGAAGAATACTGGCGGATCTATACCAAGGGAGATATTATCCCGCCTCAGTATATCGCAGCGGATGCAGTGACAGACTGCTGTCTGATCGGCGAGGGCACGGAGATCTACGGAGAGGTCTATCATTCCGTCATCGGACCGAATGTCGTGATCGGCAAGGGAACGGTTGTGAAGGATTCCATCATTATGAGGAACACTGTAATAGGAGAGAACTCCGTTCTGGACAAGGCGATCATAGCAGAGGATGTCACCGTTGGCGATAACGTTATCATTGGATGCGGAGAAGAGGCGAAGAACGTCCTCAAGCCTGCAGTTTATGCGTTCGGACTTGCTACGATCGGAGAGCAGAGCGTCATACCGGACAATGTTAAGATAGGAAGAAACACTGCAATTTCAGGAATTACTGCAGCGGAGGATTATCCGAACGGAATTCTTGAGAGTGGACAGGTGATCAAAGCAAAGGATGGTGAGCAGTCATGAAGGCAATCGGGATTATCCTTGCAGGCGGCAACAACAGCCGTATGCGGGAATTGTCGGACAAGAGAGCAATCGCAGCAATGCCGGTAGCCGGAAGTTACCGCAGTATAGATTTCGCACTGAGCAATATGGCAAATTCACACGTACAGAAAGTTGCCGTACTGACCCAGTACAACGCAAGATCCCTCAACGAACACTTAAGTTCCTCCAAATGGTGGGACTTCGGCCGTAAGCAGGGAGGACTTTTTGTATTTACCCCTACGATCACCAAGGACAACAGCCTGTGGTATCAGGGAACAGCAGATGCCATTTACCAGAACATTGATTTCCTCAAGAAAAGCCATGAGCCGTATGTTGTGATCGCATCCGGCGACTGTATCTACAAGATGGATTACAACAAGGTTCTGGATTTCCATATTTCGAAACGTGCAGACATCACTGTTGTATGTACGACATGTAAGGACCAGAGTGAAGTAGAGCGTTTTGGCGTGGTCCGCATGAATGATGACTGCAGGATCGAAGAATTCGAAGAGAAACCGATCGTATCCAATTACAATACGATCTCTACCGGCATTTATGTCATCAGGCGCCGCCAGCTGATCGAGCTTCTGGAGCGCGCTGCCCAGGAAGGCAGACATGATTTTGTAAATGATATCCTTATCCGTTACAAAAACCTCAAACGAATTTACGGCTATAAGATAGATACATACTGGAGCAATATTTCTACTGCGGAAGCATATTATCGGACCAATATGGCATTCCTGCAGCCGGAGATCCGGAACTATTTCTTCAAACAGGAACCGGCAATCAAGACCAGGATCGACGACCTTCCACCGGCGAAGTACAATCCGGGAGCAGTCGTAAAGAACAGTCTTGTTGCAAGCGGATGCATCATCAATGGTACAGTTGAGAATTCTGTGCTGTTCAAGGATGTTTACGTAGGCAACAACTGTGTGATCAGGAATTCCGTGATCCTCAATGATGTTTATCTGGGCGATAATGTCCGGATCGAGAACTGCATCGTTGAGAGCCGAGATACGATCAGGGCAGATTCCTGTTACACCGGTGAGGACGGCAAGGTTCGTATCATTGTAGAAAAGAATGAAAGGTACGCATTATAATCAGGTCGCTGGTAATGGTGGCAGATAAATACAGAATCAAACTGTGCGTATGAAAAATGAAAGGGGCAGCAAACAAATGAATATTACAGATGTACGTGTGAGAAAGATTGCAAAAGAAGGAAAGATGAAAGCGGTCGTTTCGATCACAATAGATGATGAATTTGTAGTACATGATATCAAGGTGATCGAGGGAGAAAAGGGATTGTTCATCGCAATGCCGAGCCGCAAGGCAAGTGACGGAGAATACCGTGATATCGCACATCCGATCAATTCGCAGACAAGAGACCATATCCAGTCTCTGATCCTGGAGAAATATCAGGAACTTCTGAATACGGAAGACGGAGAGGAACTGGAGGAAGCTGCGGCGGAATAACAGATGCCAGTTGCACCAGCCTGTTGGGAGAGATCCCGGCGGGCTGTTTTTTTGTGCAGAATTGATGACAGATCTGCCTGGGGTGGTGCTGCGGAGAGAGTGGCGGACTGGTTTTGCGGTGTAATTTTTTTGTAACAGATATAGTGGATATGCGGTAAAATCGGGGATTTTTATTTGAAATGTTACATGAATGTTACAAAAATTAAATAAAAGTGTTGATTTTATGAAAAAATGTGTTATACTAAGGATACAAAAAAGTTATGAGGTGTTTATATGAAAAGTAAGAAAGTTCTTTCACTGCTGATAACATGTGCAATGACTGCTTCTATGGGAACAACCGTATTCGCTTCTACAGAAGATCAGATAGCCGCAGCACAGGCTCAGAAGCAGGAAGCGCAGGTAGGACTTGACCAGGCACAGGCAAACATCAGTGGCCTGGAGAGCAAGAAACAGGAACTCGAATCCTACCTGTCAGAACTGAATTCACAATATAATGAACTGACAGAGAGCATTTCCCAGTTAAGCACACAGGCCGCTGAGAAAGAGGACGAGTTAAACAAAGTCAAGGTTGCACTCGCCAGTGCGAAGAAGGCAGCCATCAAGCAGAAGGAAGCAATGTCCGACCGTATCCAGTACATATATGAGCACGGCGGCACAACCATGTTTGAGGCACTGATCTCAGCAGGAAGTCTTTCCGAGCTCCTGAATCAGGCAAACAACATTTCCGAGCTGTCCAAATACGACAGAAACATGCTTGAGAAATACGAGACAACACAGCAGAATATCGCCGATCAGCAGCAGAAGATCGAGGAGGAATCCGCTTCCATCAATACTATGCTCGCAGAGAAAGGCTCCAAGCAGCAGGAGGTTCAGAACCTTGTTGCTACAACAAGCGATAATATCAGCTCCTATGTAAATCAGATCAGCGCAAGTCAGGAAGAAGCGAATGCTCTGATGGCAGAGGTCAACAACGCAGACAATGATATCGCAGTCCTGATGGAGCAGGCTGAGCAGGAGCGTGCAGCTGAGGAAGCAGCGGCTCAGGCAGCAGCCGAGGCAGCGGCAGCAGAAGCTGCAAATGAGGAGGATTCTTCTGATTACAGCGAGGATGCATCCAGTGACGAGGATTACTCTGAGGACGAGTCCTATGATGAGAGTGATGATTCCTACACAGAGGATAGTTCTTCTGACAGCTCCGATGATTATTCTGAGGATGATAATGCAGGAACTATCGATGATGACAGCCAGTATACAGATGAAACAGAGGATACTTCCAGTGATGATTCCAGCGAGGATACAAGCTCTGACAGTTCTTCTGACAGCAGCGATACATCTTCCAGCGACAGCAGTTCTTCTTCTGACTCCAGTCAGGGAACTTACCTTGGAAACTTCAAGCTGACTGCTTACTGTAACTGTGCGATCTGCTGCGGAACAGCAGGAAACGCAACAGCCAGCGGAACCATGCCGGTAGCAGGACGTACCGTAGCCATGGCAGGCGTACCGTTCGGAACCAAACTTCTCATCAACGGCAACGTTTACACCGTAGAAGACCTTGGAACTCCATACGGACACGTAGATATCTACTGCAGCAGCCACAGCGAGGCGCTGAGCTTCGGACTGCAGTATGCAGATGTTTACCAGCTTAACTAAATTCAATTATTAATGAATATAATAAAAAGCCTGTACCCCAGGATCACTTGTCGGTTGGATGAGTGGTGTGGGGCGCGGGCTTTTTTGATTTACAGGTACGGTGTACCGGGGATTTCGGGGTAGCTGCCCATGCCGATGAGGAGTTCGAGACCAACTTGGCGGGCTTCGAGGACGGCGGCTTTGACGGCACTGGCATCACCGGAGATACCGAGGATGACTTCATTGGAGTGGCTGGTGCCGATGCTCGGGGTCATGTAGCAGGCGATGTTGACGGCGGAAGCTTTCATTGCGGTGTCAGCCATGACGAGACCGATCGCAGCAGGGGATCCTGCCATGAAGCCGAAAGCCTGTCCCGGTACAGCGTGGAAAGCTTTTTGCAGGGCTGCGCCTGCGCTGGCGGAAAATGTAAATTCAAGATGTCCGGAGTCGCTGATGTACAGCTCTCCGGCATTTTTTTTCGTGAGTTCAAGTGCGAGTTCGATCGCGTGGCGTACATCGGAAACATCGTTACCGCCGATCACGATGTAGTTGCCGTGGCCGCCCCAGCCCTTGGTGTCTCTTGGAAATTCGATGGAGAGGACTTCGGTGTTGGTGGCTTTGACTGCGTCGTCTATTGCGGTGATTTGACCGGCGGCTCCGGTCCGGGAGCTGAAGAGACCGAGGGTGTGGTATTTGGTGCTGATGTTCATGGTGGATAGTAAGGTGTCATCTATGCCGGAGATGACGAGGCCGATGGTGTCGAGGACGGTGGTGCCGACGAATTCGGTGCGGGTGCAGTGGGTGCTGATGTTGTGTATATCTATCATAGTGGGTTCTCCTTTCGCCCGCCGCTGGCGGGCGAGTTTTGTGTGTTAGTTATAATATACGATATATTATTGAGTCTGACAAGGGCTTTGAAAAGCCTTGCGAGGGGAGGGCACTCATAGTTGCGAAGGTCGTTCTCCCCTCGCGCTCCCCTCCTGACCACGCGGAGGGCTGTTTCGCTGGGCGCGAAAAGCGCTGGGGCTATTGACGGGGGTGGAGTGTGGGTATCGGCATGAGACTTTTGCTCAGTTTCTGCAGTTTGTCGGTGTGGGAAGTGAAACCGCCAGGGAGGATGCCTGCCGTATGGAGCATATCGTCAGCGAGGAGACAGTCCGGCAGGTTTGCAATTTTGTGAATTATGGAGAGACTTTTGAGAGAGTTTTGCGGTATACGGATCTGAGTTATCGGTATGCACCTGGAGACTATGTTTTTTTGATGGGGATTTATTATATGGAAAAAACGTATCCCCGCAGGTTCGCGCGGGAATTTCATGATTTTTCCCAGAATATCAGGCTTCATGTCGAGGAAGAAAAAAGCTGGTTTGAGCTTGAGATCGATCCGGAGCCGGACAGTAATCTGGGCTGTCTCTGGTACAAAGATCAGCAAAAATGGATCCGTGCGGAACTGCATAAAGGGAAACCTGTCATTCCTTCTGATGTTTTTGAATTTTCAATTCAGAGACAGGACCCTGTTATCGAGGGAAATGCCCTGATCGCGTTTGCGAATGAGGACGAGGAACCGGTGGACTGGAACAGCAGGGAACTGGATGTTCATATATGGTAAGACTGGCTCGTTTTTTTACTGGAAAGGAATATACATAAACTATGAAAGATCTACTCCATCCTTCACTGCTTCAGATTAACTATCTGATGACTCTGGAAAAAATTGAAAAAAAGCGTGGCTGTGTGGGGACTGTTGCTGATATCTGTGGTGTGAGCCACGGTCCGGTAAGTCGTTTTTTTAAGGAATGTGTAAATTATGGGTATCTGACGGAACAGTATACTTTTACTGAGGCTGGCATCCGTGCACTCAGGATGTACGAGCGCATTCTGCAGTCCACGCAGTCTTATCTGACCCGTCTGGGAGTGAGCGAAGGATCCCGGCAGGAATCGCTTCGCCAGCTGATAGAAAATGTCGATTATGAACTTCTTCTGTCTATCACCAGAAGTGATACACAGGTAAAAAAAGATACTACGATCTCGCAGGAATCTTTTACGCCGAATTTCCTGGAAAAAGTCCTTGAAAGGGGCAATTATGAGGTGGGGATAGCGCTTCATCAGGTGAACCGTACCGGCGGCCCGCGTCTTTCCATGGCACATCAGGGGTTTGAGCATATTGCGGTGATCCGTAATAATAGCCGGGGAAGCTGGCTCGAACTTACGATCTGTCCGGTACATGGCATTTCCCGGATCGATGGCAAGGATATGACGGGGTGGCTTTCGTCCCTTAAGTATGAGAATCATGGGCAGCTGTGCGAAGTTGATCTTCGCGCGAATAAGGTGAGAATCCCGCTGAGCGCGTGTCGGTTTACGCGGAGCAGTCATGGGAATATTAAGGGAATGATCATGATCACGGTGACTTGTACTGCGGGGAAGGCGCATATGCCGGAGAGCACGGCGTTGCTAACCTTCTGGATGTGAGGGGAGAGTGCTTGTTTGGAGGTGGTGAGTTGGCTGAGAGTTATTTATTAAGATTTTTTTGTTGGCTTGAATCTACTTGATTGTGGTTTGGGCCATTTTTTTATGGGAATTTTGTGGATTCGGATACCAATAGAAATCAGATCTATACAAACCATCCCCAGTCCCAACCAACAATCTGCGTGTCCACAGGACACCCTACCCCATACAAAACCCAAGACTCAAGGAGCCACAGCGCAACCCAGAATCCCATTCATACGAAAATCTCCCGACCTGAAACACCAGGAGAATTTTTCAAAGGGCACCCCACACGACAAAATTTCCGTCCAACACCCAGCCCGGGGGTTGTCAGGGGACGGGCGACGTCCCTTGACGGTCTTCTTACGCCACCCAGGCGAAAAATCCCCCGGACAAAAGGCAAAAAATAAAAAAAGTAGAAACAAATATTTACCTAACTTTATAAAAAGTTTCGTTGACCAGAAATATAATTCTTGTTAAAATTAAGAACATAAAGTACTATAAACAAGGAGTTGATACAGAAAAAACTTCATCTGCACAGAGGTCAAAAATTTTCTGAAACAAAAACCCAAAATTAAAAATACATTCCGATAATACTCTAAAAAAATACATTTCAAGCTGATAAAAAATTACATAAAACACACTGCAAAATTATTTTATCATTACGAATGGAGGACGTTATCGAAATGGGAACCACTGGTATAGCTCCAGATAATGAACTGGAACAGCGCTACATAAGATACAAAGACGTAATAAAAGAACTTACGATCATGAATGATATCTTCATGCGAAATGTACTGAAGAAACGCGAATGTGCAGAATATATTCTGCGTATCATAATGGAAATGAAGGACCTGCAGGTTGTGGATCACATTGTCCAGAAGGATTACAAGAATCTACAGGGCAGATCAGCAATTCTTGACTGCGTGGCAAAGGACGATAAAGATAAGAGATATAATGTAGAAATCCAGCAGGAATCAGAAGGCGCATCGCCGAAAAGAGCACGCTATCACAGCGGCCTGCTGGATATGAACACATTAAATCCGGGTCAGGATTATGAGGAGCTGCCGGAGAGTTACGTGATCTTTATCACACGAGATGACGTACCAGGAAAAGGTCTGCCGATTTATCATGCAGATCGGGTCATCGAAGAAACGGGAGATATGTTTGGAGATGGCGCACATATCATATATGTAAACTCCTCAATTCAGAACGAGGACACAGACCTGGGACGATTAATGCATGATCTGCATTGCAAGAACGCAGATGAAATGTATAGTGAAATCTTGTCAAAACGAGTATCAGAATTAAAAGAGACAGAAGGAGAGACGGGTAGTATGTGCGAAGCATTAGAAGAATTGATGAAAGAAATGCGTCAGGAGTGCGAAATAAACGAACGCAGAAAAACGGCAAAAGCTCTTTTTCAGAGGGGAATGTCAATAAAAGAAATCGCCGAAGTCATCAGCGAAAAAGAAGCCACCGTAGAGAGTTGGTTGGAGGCTGCCGGGCGGTGAGGAAGAAAATGTAGAAAGCTGGCTGGAGGCTGTCGGGCAGTAATGAAGAGAGCGTAGAAAGTCAGCAGCAGGTTGCCAGGTGGTAATATAAGTTGACTTTAACTAACCACATGCGTTAGCTTCATAGAAGATGAGTTAGCGTAAAGTAACCATCCCGGCACCCACCCAGGCCGATGATACCGAAATAGCAAGGTTGCATCGATTTATGTACTTATTCTATTTCTCGATGCCTATTATGCCCGATATGTAAAGTTTGCGTCATCGATTTATACGCTTGCGTGGCGTGCTGCATTATGTGGAACAGTACTGCAATCATTTTATTGCGTTTAAACTGCTGGCGATCACCCGGCAGCAGGGGTGTTTGCACTGGTGGCATATCTGGTTGTGGGCGTTGTGATCCCGCTCTGGAACGGCAGAAGAGGCGGCGGCAGCGGTATGAAATTCCGTACGGAATTTGGCAAACTGAACAGTTTTGTGCTGGATTCTCTGCGTGGTCTGGACGAGACGATCCAGTACCAGCAGGGCGCGAAACGTGCGGATGAGATGCAGAAGAGGTCTGACGGACTGGCGGGGATGCAGAAGAAGTTGAGCGAGATGGAAGGAAGCCAGAGATCAGTGACGAATCTGGTGATCCTGATCGCGTCTTTCGGAATGCTGTTTTTGACGCTGAATCTGTATGGACAGGGCAGTATCGGATATGACGGAGTGCTGACCTGCACGATCGCCATGATGGGCTCCTTCGGCCCGGTTGTGGCACTGTCAAGCCTTTCCAATAACCTCAACCAGACGCTTGCAAGCGGGGAGAGAGTGCTGTCGATCCTTGAGGAGAAACCGCAGGTAGAGGAAGTTGAGGGCGAGTGGATGCCTGGTGCACAGGCGTGCAGGAATGTGACTGCTGATGTGCAGAGTGGTGCAGGGCAGAGGAAGTCTGCTTTGGTAGTGGATGGTTTAAAACGGGATGCTGCCAGTGCATCTGATGGAGTGGGAGTGTCTGCAAAGCAGGATGTTGGTAATGGTGCTGCAGGATGGACATTTTCTGGCGCAGATGCGGAGCATGTGACGTTTGCATATGATAATGAAGTGATTCTGGACAATTACTCACTGGATATTCCGGCAGGAAAGATCCTGGGGATCCACGGGGCGAGCGGTTCTGGTAAATCCACACTTCTCAAGCTGTTGATGCGTTTCTGGGATGTGAATTCCGGCGCGCTCCACGTAGACGGCGAAGACGTGCGAAAGATTCCTACAAAGCATCTCCGCGATATGGAAAGCTACGTGACACAGGAGACCCACCTGTTCCATGATTCCATAGCCAACAACATCGCAATCGGCAAGCCGGGCGCGACGCGCGAGGAGATCATGGAAGCCGCCTGCAAAGCGTCCATCCACGACTTCATCATGCACCTTCCCAAAGGCTACGACACAGAAGTAGGCGAACTCGGAGACACCCTCTCCGGTGGCGAAAAACAGCGAATTGGCATCGCCCGCGCTTTCCTTCATGACAGTCCATTCCTTCTCATGGACGAACCGACCTCAAACCTCGATTCCCTGAACGAAGGCATCATCCTCAAATCCCTCAGAGAATCCGCAGAAGAGAAGACGGTGGTTCTTGTACCACACAGGAAATCCACTATGAATGTGGCAGATGTGGTATTTGAGATGAAAGATTTCGCCCCAATATAACGCTATCTCCGGCGCTCCTACCGCCGAAGAAATAATATCCCCGCCCCGCGGAGCCTCACCCCGCGGGCGGGGATATATTATTAGAGGAAGTAACGGGCAAAATGCCTCATTTTATAGGAGATCTTGACGACTGCCGCGATAATTTGCGAAACTCTCAAAGCATGTTTCTTGTAGTTCGAATAATACAAACAAAACACACGATACAATCACTTATATCCCAACAGAAAATTTTTTTAAATTTTTTCAAAAAACCTGTTGACAATTCCGATACCCTATAATATAATATGTCTTGCGTTGAACGACATAACAAATTTAAACAACGAAATAACGAAGTGTGGCTCAGTTTGGTAGAGCGCTGCGTTCGGGACGCAGAGGTCGCAGGTTCAAATCCTGTCACTTCGACTAACGATGAAGGAATTCCTTATTTTAAGGAGTTCCTTTTTACGTTGTCATAGAAAAACAAGAAATTCTCTCTCAAATCTTTATGTCGAAATTTGCGATGACAACAATATTCCGATCTTTGCGATGACAGCCAATACCTTTGCAAGCGACCGCAAAAACTGCCGCGATGCGGGAATGAACGGATATATCCCGAAACCTGTCAGCATCAAGGAGATTACGGATACTTTGAACGGAAGTACACATCAGTTATAATTTTACAGAAATCATGAGGGACGAGCGATCGTCCCTTTTGTGAAGAAAAGAGGAAAAAATGGTTACAGATCTGACAAAGGAACATCCGGATAAAACGTTATGGCGTTTTTGGCTTCCGATGATGTTCAGTGTGGCTTTTCAACAGATATACAATATTGCGGACAGTATGATCGCGGGAAGATTTGCGGGAGAGGATGCGCTGGCTGCGGTTGGGGCGTCTTACCCGATCACTGTTATTTTTATGGCATTTGCTGTGGGAATGAACCTTGGGGCATCTGTGATCGTATCAAGACTGTTTGGAGCGGGTGACCGCAAGGGTGTGAAGCGTGCTGTCACGACGGCTTTTGCCTCATCACTGAGCCTTGCTGTGATTCTGACAGTGTATGGATATTTTTTCTGCCGCAATATGATGGAATGGATCCACACGCCACAGAATATCATGCAGGACGGTGTGCTATATCTTAAGATTTATGTGTTTGGACTGATCTTTCTGATGCTGTACAATGTCTGTACGGGGATTTTTACTGCACTTGGTGATTCCAGGACGCCGCTGTGGTTTCTGCTTGGATCATCGGCAGGAAATATTGTCCTGGATCTTCTGTTTGTGGCGAAACTTCACTGGGGCGTAGCCGGTGTTGCATGGGCGACATTTATTGCACAGGGGATTTCGGCGGTGCTGGCGCTTGTTACATTGCTGGTGAGACTGCAGAAGTTTGCAGGAACGGAAAGAGTGCCGCTGTTTGACAGGAAACTTTTTGTACAGATCCTTGCAATTGCGGTGCCGAGTATTCTGCAGCAGAGTGTTTTGAGCGTGGGTAACCTTTTTGTCCAGGATATCGTAAACAGATATGGGTCAGCAGTCGTTGCAGGATATTCCGGGGCGATCAAACTGAATACATTTGCGATCAATATTTTTATGACGCTTGGTTCCTGCCTTTCGAGTTATACGGCACAGAACATTGGCGCAGGAAAACAGGAGAGGATTCCGATGGGATTTCGGACAGGGCTGAAACTTTCGGAGCTGACAGCACTTCCGTTTGTAGTCCTTTATTTCGGACTCAGCCAGCAGATGATGGGACTTTTTCTGAATGCAGAAAGCTCAGCGGCGATCCATGCGGGTGTGATGTTTCTTCGGATCGTCTCGCCGTGGTATTTCATGATCGTGGTGAAACTTATGACAGATGGGATCATCCGTGGTTCCGGGGCAATGATCTACTTTGTCATCGCGACGATTCCGGACCTGATTCTTCGAATCGGATTTGCACTGATGCTTTCGCCCAGATTTGGAAGTACGGGAATCTGGATGGCGTGGCCGTTCGGGTGGATCGCAGCAACTGTATTGACGATTATTTTCTATCGGAAAGTAAAAAATGGATATGGAATGAGAAATGCCGCTGGTCAGAAATGACTGGCGGTGTTTTTTTGTTTGTGTATTGAGAAATTGTCGGTAGTGTTTCCGGGGATTCTATGGTGGGTCTGAGTGGGAAAATAAAAAGTACGAAATGGACTACATGAAAAGAAAACTTATGAGAAAGTGAAAAAACGGATCATATGAGATTTTTGAAAAATTCCCCGACATCGCAGTGCAAAATCTGTGAGAGTGCGAGCAGTTCACTGACTTTGATGTTCATACGGTTTGTTTCCAGCTTTGCGTAAGTGCTTTTGGAGATCGGGATTCCCATGAGATTCAGACGGGCGATCACCTGATCCTGTGTGAGCTTGTTCTGATAACGCATCTGCTGAATATTCCCGCCGATGTCCAGGTCCGGTCGTATTTTCTGCATATCGTCTTCCTCATAAATAAATTTCGCAATAAAGAAAGCTCTTATGCATTGATGATATAGACGAATTCTTTTATAATGTTTCGTAATAGGGAAACATTTGTCCTGAAACGGAAAAGACATAACATAAAAAACAACACGTCTGATCCGCAGGAAAAGAAGGAGTAAATATGGGGATAGAAAATGAATTGTCACAGATATGTGCAATGATCGAGAGCGGGAAACTTTGTTATGCGGATGCGGTGTATTATCTGAATCTGATGAGAAAAAAATATGGGATCTGGGAGAAAGAGTTTCGGCAGATTTGTGATGTGTGGAGCCAGAAGGGGGAACTGAGCGGAGAACTGGATCGGCACAGAGACAGAGCAGAAGATGAAGCAGATGGATTGTATCAGAGAGTTCTGGACGGATTGTATGAGATGGTGGAACTGGGAGAAATAACGATGGAAATGATGACGGAAAATCTGTGGGAGGATGCTTATGAAACAAAAAAAGATCCATGCAGAGGTTATGTCGGTTTTTATCCGGAGCTGCCGGGCTGCATCGGATATGGGAAAGATAAGGAGATGCTTCGTGAGAATATGAAGGAATCTCTGGAGAAATGGGTCCGCGCGGGATATGAGCAGTGGCGCGAGCGATGGATCATGGGTGGATGCGAGAAACTGTAAGGTCTATTTTGAAATGGGGGTTCATATACATAAGTGATGTAAAAAATCAGGAGGATATACTTTGGCGGAATATCGACGCTTTGTGGCGTATGTATATGAATATCTGAAAGGAAAAAAAGGGAGTAACTGTGGATTCATCAGGGTAGAAGCCTGGGGGAAGGTGTGCAGGATGGAGATCCATCTGCGCTGTCCGGGACTGCTTGCGGGAACGGAATGTAGTGTTTATGGGTTTGTGAGGAAAAAAGGACTGCTTGACGGCAGCAGGATCGGAAACTGCCGGACGGAAGAGGGAAAGATGGACTGTCTGCTGGAAACGGAGACGATGGCTGTCGGGCAAGGAAAGATCCCGCTTGGGGAAATGAATGGTATGGTGCTGATCCTGGAAAGTGGAGGATTCTTTGGCACAGAATGGGATGACCAGCCGATCTGGCCGGAGGACTTCCGGGTGATGCCGGAGGCACGGAAGGAGCCGAAATCTGATGGGGAATCGAAGCGTGTTGGAACGGAAGAAGGAAAGACTGATCGTGGAGGACAGGAGCAGGAAACGGAAGATGCGAAATTGATGGGAAGTCTACACAATAATGTAGAAAATGCTGGCGAGGATGAAAGAGATATAGTGGATGGAAACATAACGGAACAGAGTGCAGGTGAAGGGGCGATGAAATCTCAGGATAAATCGTCGCAGGATATGGACACTTCGCGGCCGGAAATCCATACTCAGTCCATAGAAGGGCAGGAAATCGAAGAATATCCGCGCCCACCGTATGGTCCAGGGCCGGGAGGACCGAATCGCCCGCCGCATGGTCCGGTGCCGGGAGAACCGAATCATCCACCGAAGCCACCGCGCCCACCGCATCAGCCAGGGGCGGGTCATCCGGTACCGCCGCCGATGCCGGGTCCAGGTCGCCCAGTACCACCCCCGCCGCCGCGTCCACCACACATGTCCGGGCAGGCTCGTACATCGAAGCCTATCGGTACCCCATGTGACGCATTTAACGATGGCGAGCTGACCGACTGCCGCAAGATCACCCCGGAAGAACTCTGCTTCCTGGGCCGCCGCGCCTGCATGCTGCGTAACAATCGCTTCTTACAATACGGCTACTATAATTTCGGGCATCTTCTTCTCTGCCGTAACACCTGCGGACAATGGATCCTCGGCGTCCCCGGCGGTTACGACCAGCAGGAACGCTTCATGGCGAATATGTTCGGCTTTTCCTATTTCAAAGAAAGTCCCAACATCCGCATCCCAAAAGGCAAAGGAGGCTACTGGTATCGCCTAATCGATGCCCCGAATCTCAACTCTTGAGATATTTTCCAGAAGAATTTCCCGGAAATGTTCCAGTTCTTCCAGAGAATAACTGCTGAATCCAGGCTGCAGAACCTCGTCCGAGTCTCTGTAAGCCTGGAGATAATAAGCTTTGGTACCCTTTAACCATACGCCGATCTTATGGAAATCTTCTTCGCTGTGCAGTTCGCGCACAACTGTCGTCCGGAATTCATAATCCAGTTTCCCGTGCAGCAAAAAATCAACCGTTTCTTTTACCGCATCCAGATCGGGCTTCAGAAGCCCGGTCAGGGAAGGGTAATTCTCCGGACAGGCTTTGATATCGACAGCAGCCATCTGGATGAGATCTTTTTCTGCAAGATCTTTCAAAACTTCTGGCTGCGTTCCATTTGTGTCAAGTTTGACCGGATATCCCATCTCGCGGATTTTAACAATAAAATCTTCAAGGTCTGCACTCAGTGTCGGTTCCCCGCCGGAAATACAGACCCCTTCCAGAATCCCGGTTCGCTTTTTGAGAAAACGCAGAACTTCTTCCTCAGAAATCTCCGGCTCCTCGGAAGGATGCAGCACCAGAGAACTGTTCTGGCAGAACGGACAGCGGAAATTGCAGCCGCCAAGAAAGACCGTCGCCGCAACCCGCCCCGGATAATCAAGTAATGTCGTTTTATTTAAACCATGTATATGAGGCATGATTTCCCCTTCTTTCATCATGATATCTGATATTTTATTCTAGTTATTTTTCGTTGCTTTTGCAAGCGGATTTCTTTATACTGGATAGCAGTAACAACCAGACGACCGGAAACCCACCACACAAAAAAGGAGAAAACATGTTGACAGAACAGGAAAAATTCATGAAAGAAGCGATCCGTCAGGCAAAAAAAGCCCGGGCACTGGAAGAAGTTCCGATCGGCTGTGTGATCGTATACGAAGGCAAGATCATCGCAAGAGGATATAACCGCAGAAATACAGACAAGAACACCCTGTCCCACGCAGAACTGAACGCGATCCGCAAAGCAAGCAAAAAACTTGGCGACTGGCGGCTGGAAGGCTGCACGATGTACGTGACACTCGAACCATGCCAGATGTGTGCCGGCGCACTCGTCCAGTCACGGATCGATGAGGTGGTGATCGGAAGCATGAATCCCAAAGCAGGATGTGCGGGCTCAGTCCTGAACCTTCTTGAAGTAGAAGGCTTCAATCATCAGGTAAAAACCACCAGAGGCGTCCTCCAGGAAGAATGTTCCACAATGCTGTCCGACTTCTTCCGCGAACTCCGCGAAAAGAAAAAACAACGCAAAATGCTCGCAAAGCAGGAAGCACAGCAAATGCAGGAGCAGAAAACAGAGGAACAGTAAATCTTGTTTTTTGCAGAAATCGTGCTATGATAATAAACAAAGAGTGATTGCAGAAGCCGTATGCTGAACAGCAATCCGATAAACGAGGAGGAAATGAAAATGACAGTAGAAGCATTAAGAAAAGACATGGTAGCAGCCATGAAAGCAAAGGATAAAACAACCAAGGAAGCAGTATCCGCTCTGATCTCCGCAGCCAAAAAAGCAGCCATCGACGAAGGATGCCGTGATGATATTCCGGAAGCGCTGGTTGACCGCGTGATCCTCAAAGAATTAAAGACAGTCAAAGAACAGCTCGATACCTGCCCGGAAAGCCGTGAGGATCTTCGTGCAGAATACCAGGCAAGATACGATGTAATCGCAAAATACGCACCACAGCAGATGAGCGCAGAAGAGATCAAGACTTATCTGGAAGAGAAATTCGCAGAAGTTCTCGCAACCAAGAACAAAGGCCAGATCATGAAAGCTGTCATGGGCGATCTCAAAGGTAAAGCAGACGGCAAACTCATCAACCAGGTAGTAGCAGAGTTCTGCAAATAAAACACGGAATAAACAGACCGGAAACTGTCAGGTAAGAAATCCTGTAGTTCCCGGTCTGTTTGTATAAAGAAACTTCTGCCTGTAAAAAATAAAAATACTCCAATGCCATCTCTGTCATCGGAGTATGAAAGTTCTTTATTTCCGCGCGCCGCACTTCGAAATGTTCCCATGGACGTTACCTCTACAGTTAACTCGGCCCAGGCACCCTCACGGCACACAAGAGGTTCTGCTTAGTGCTGCTGCATTCCTGCCCTGACACGGTTCACAGAGTCCTGTTGCGTGAGACCCAAACGTCAACGCCACTTATAAAGGGCAGCCCCACAGGAGACAAGCCTCAGATTGGCATCACCCCTGCTGTAGCGGATTGCAGGTACAGGGCACCGCTATCTCCCCGGCTGCGCGGAATTTAAGTATAAACGATTTTTGTATACTTGTCAAGAGGGGGCAAAGTATTATATAATAGAAATCAAATTGCAGATGTTTTTTGATACAGATTTTTAAACGACTGCAAAATCTACTTTGCGTAGAAAACAATACGCAGTGAGGAGGACAATTCTATGATCAAGAGAATCGGAATGTTGACAAGCGGCGGCGACTGCCAGGCTTTAAATGCAACCATGCGAGGTGTTGTAAAGGCTCTGTCCAATACAGTGGACGACCTGGAAGTTTACGGCTTTGACGATGGATATAAAGGACTCATCTACGGCAAATACCGTATGCTGACCGTGAAGGATTTCTCCGGTATCCTGACAAGAGGCGGCACGATCCTCGGTACATCCCGTCAGCCATTCAAACTGATGCGCGTGCCGGATGAGAAGGGCCTTGACAAAGTAGAGGCTATGAAACAGACCTACTACAAACTCTGCCTGGACTGCCTCGTTATCCTTGGAGGAAACGGAACACAGAAAACAGCCAATCTGTTAAGAGAAGAAGGTCTCAACATCATCCATCTTCCGAAGACGATCGATAATGATATCTATGGCACAGATATGACTTTTGGATTCCAGAGTGCAGTAAATATCGCTACCAACGCGATCGACTGCATCCACACAACAGCAACTTCTCATGGTCGCGTATTTATCGTGGAGATCATGGGACACAAGGTTGGAAGCCTGACACTCCATGCCGGAATCGCAGGCGGCGCAGATATCATCCTGATCCCTGAGATCCCATATGATATCAAGAAAGTATGCTCCGCGATCGAGAAACGTAACAAAGAAGGCAAGCGTTTCACGATCCTCGCAGTAGCCGAGGGTGCGATCTCCAAGGAGGACGCAGAACTTCCTAAGAAGAAATACAAAGAAAAACTCGAAGCAAGAGCCAAGAAATACCCGTCAGTTTCCTACGAGATCGCAGATCAGATTAATCAGGTCATCGGAAGCGAAGTACGTGTCACTGTTCCGGGACACATTCAGCGAGGCGGCGAGCCGTGCCCGTATGACCGCGTTCTTTCTACAAGGATCGGTGCAGGTGCAGCAGAGGCCATTCTGGATGAGGAATACGGCATCATGATCGGTATCATCAATGGCAAGATCAAGAGAGTTCCGCTTGCAGAATGCGCTGGCAAACTCAAGATGGTTTCTCCGAAAGACCAGATCGTCAAAGCAGCCAAACAGATCGGTATCAGCTTCGGAGACTGAAACTAAACAATAACTGCCGCCGCGGGAGTTTTCCTGCGGCGGCTTAATGCCCGGGAATATTGACGGGAAACTGCCCGCCCGGGCAGGAAAAGGAGTACAATTATGAGTTATACTGCCCTGTACCGGAAGTTCAGGCCTGATAATTTTGCTGATGTCAAGGGGCAGGACCACATTGTGACAACGCTGACGAATCAGATCAATGCCAACCGCATCGGACACGCATATCTTTTCTGCGGAACGAGAGGTACCGGTAAGACGACTGTAGCGAAGATCCTCGCCAAAGCAGTCAACTGTCAGCATCCGGTCAATGGAAGCCCCTGTAATGAATGCGAGATGTGCAAAGCGATCCAGGCAGGAACTTCGATGAATGTGATCGAGATCGATGCGGCATCCAACAACGGTGTTGACAACATCCGTGAGATCCGGGAGGAAGTAACTTACCGCCCGACGGAGGGCAATTATAAGGTGTACATCATCGATGAGGTGCATATGCTTTCTACGGGAGCTTTTAATGCACTGCTCAAGACTCTGGAGGAGCCGCCGTCCTATGTCATCTTTATTCTGGCGACGACGGAGGCGCACAAGATCCCGATCACGATCCTTTCCAGATGTCAGAGATATGATTTCCACAGGATCTCGATCGACACGATCGCAGCCCGCCTGACAGAACTTCTTAAGGCAGAGGGCGTAGAGGCAGAGGAAAAAGCCGTCCGTTATGTGGCAAAAGCCGGCGACGGTTCCATGCGAGATGCGCTGAGTCTTCTGGATCAGTGTATTGCCTTTTATCTTGGTCAGACGCTCACCTATGACAAAGTCCTGGAAGTCCTGGGAGCCGTGGACACAGAAGTTTTCAGCAAACTTCTGCGAAAAGTCCTCGCAGGAGATGTGACCGCTGCGATCCGTAGCCTGGAGGAACTGATCGTAGGAGGAAGGGAACTGAGCCAGTTTGTAGGAGATTTTACCTGGTACATGCGAAACCTTCTCCTGGTCAAAACTTCCGACAATCCGGAAGAAGCGATCGACGTCTCATCTGAGAACCTCAAACTTCTCAAAGAAGAGAGTGAAATGACGGATATCGATACTCTGATGAGATACATCCGCATCTTTTCGGAACTTTCAAACCAGATCCGTTTCGCAACACAGAAACGAGTTCTGGTGGAGATCGCGCTGATCAAGCTCTGCCGTCCGGCAATGGAGACAAATCTGGATTCTGTCCTTGACCGTATCCGTGTGCTGGAACAGAGGATCGATGAGCGTCCGGTGCAGCAGGTCGTTGTCCAGAGTGCGGGAGCATCCGTACAGGAAGCAGCCCCGATCCCGGCAGCACCACCGCAGAAAGCCGCCCCGGAGGATCTGCAAAAGATCGTATCCGGCTGGAAGGTGATCGTCGGTCAGACGACGGCAGCTTTTAAACAGGCACTTCTGCAGTCGATCCCGAAATACAACGGAGAGACAGGCGAGCCGATACTGTATGTAGAGTTCCAGACACCGCTCGGCAGGCTTTATCCGGATGATTCCGAGGCAAAGCAGGAACTTCAGGCGATCATTGAGAAGCAGCTTGGCAAGAGCGTCGAACTTCATATGCTTGTCGCAGAGGATCATCAGCAGACAAACCTGACACAGATCACGGTGGATCAGGCGATCCGCCAGAACATCCATATGGATGTACAGATAGAGGAAGAGCCAGGCTCATCCCTGGAGGAGTAAAGAATAAAAATTTTAAGTTAATGGAGGATTTACAATCATGGCAAAACGTGGAGGATTCCCGGGCATGGGTATGCCTGGAAACATGAACAACTTAATGAAACAGGCGCAGAAAATGCAGCGTCAGATGGAAGAAAACCAGAAAGCATTAGAAGAAAAAGAATTCACAGCAACCGCAGGCGGCGGAGCAGTAGAAGTAACCATTTCCGGTAAACGTGAAGTGACCAAAGTCAAACTTGACGAAGAAGTAGTAGATCCGGACGACATTGAAATGCTCGAGGACCTGATCGTAGCAGCTACAAACGAAGCACTGCGCAAAGTCGAAGAAGAATCTACAGCAGTAATGTCCAAACTCACAGGAGGACTTGGCGGCTTAGGCGGAGGACTTCCTTTCTGATGGAATATTACAGCACACACATCAATAAGCTGATCGAGCAGCTGTCCCACCTTCCGGGAATCGGACCGAAATCCGCCCAGCGTCTGGCTTTTCATATCATGAATATGCCGAAGGACCAGGTAGGGCAGCTTACCTCATCCATCACAGAAGCAAGGGCAAAAGTCCGCTACTGCAAAAACTGCTGTACTCTGACCGATCAGGAACTCTGCCCGATCTGTGCAAATCCCAAGAGAGATGCAAGCACGATCATGGTCGTGGAGAACACCAGAGACCTTGCTGCCTATGAAAAAACCGGCAAATACGACGGTGTGTACCATGTACTTCACGGTGCGATCTCCCCGATGCTCGGCATCGGACCGGACGACATCCGTCTCAAGGAACTGATGCAGAGACTGCAGAAAGACGTAAAAGAAGTCATCATTGCGACAAATTCCAGCCTGGAAGGTGAGACAACGGCGATGTACATCAGCAAACTGATCAAACCGACCGGGATCAAAGTCACCAGGATCGCCAGCGGCGTGCCGGTAGGCGGAGATCTGGAATACATTGACGAAGTGACCCTGCTCCGTGCGCTGGAAGGCAGAGTCCAGCTTTGACAGATTTTCAGACAAAAAGCAGAAAGAGGTGACAGGCTTTGGCTAGAAAGAAGGCAACTTCTTCCCAGGTGGCAGAAAGGGCAGGGGTTTCCCAGGCCACTGTATCGATGATCCTCAATCGCAGAAATAATGTTTCTTTTTCGGAAGAAACGATAGAGAAGGTAGAGCGTGCCGCCAGAGAACTGGGGTACGAGCTGCCTCACCGCAAGCACAAAAACAACGGCAGGAAAGAAAAACTGATCGTTGTTTTTTGTCCTACTCTTACCAGTCCTTACTATGTCCTTCTGCTTCAGGGTATTGAATCTGTAGCAAACGAGAAGGGCTACGGCGTTTTTATCTGCAATACGCAGAGAGATGCCAGACTGGAAGAGCGGTATCTGAGGATGATCGGAAACATAGAACCACAGGGAATCATTTATACCTGCAATCCAAATCCGGATTTTCAGAAGAGAGTGGAGGAACTGGCACGCAGGATTCCTCTGGTTATCATCAGCAACAAAGAAAAGACGATCACCGTAGACGCGATTAATCAGGACAACACTATGGTAGGCAGGCTGATGGCACGCCACCTCCTGGACCTGGGACACAGAGATGTGGCGTTTATCACACCGCCCCTGACAAGGAGACAGTGGCAGCGTTCCAGGAGGATTGACGGTTTTGTCAAGGAATACGAGAAGGAAGGACTCGAAGGACATGTCCTCATCAAAGCAGCCGATGAGTCGATCGACCGCAGGATGCCCCGTATGGATTCTGAATATTCCATGGGCTATCAGCTTACGATGGAACTTCTCAAAGAACAGCGCAAGTTTACCGCGATCGCCGGTCAGAATGACATGATGGCGATCGGTGCGATCGATGCGCTGGAGGAATCCAGGATCCGTGTTCCGAAGGATGTGTCCGTGATCGGCTGCGATGATATTTTTTATTCAGGGATCCGCAGGCTTTCGCTGACGACGATCGACCACTTTGTTGCCCTCAAAGGCAGAGATGCCTGTGATATCATCATAAGAAAGATTACGACAAATGATCAGTTTTATACAGGGCTTCAGCCAACGAGTGTTTATAACATCGAATACACACCGAAGCTGATCGTCCGCAAGACAACTGCATACGCGAGAACGACAGATGAGAAAGATAAAAAATAAAATAAATATATTGGGCTGAAATTATTATTAATAATTTAAAATTCCCTTCGGGAAACGATCAAAAAAACCATAAAATGTACTTGGATTTATACAAAATCCATTTGATTTTCACTCGAAGTTATTAATAAAATGCGAAATTATTAATAAAAAAATTATTAATAATTTTTGCCCGCCTTGACCTCAAAAAACTATCTGCTATAATGAAATCATCAAAGCGATGCTATTCAAAAACAGCAGAATTCAGGAGGAATCAATCATGAAATTTTTTATCGACACAGCCAATGTAGAAGACATCCGTAAAGCAAATGACATGGGAATCATCTGTGGTGTTACCACAAATCCGTCCCTGATCGCAAAAGAAGGAAGAGACTTCAACGAAGTGATCAAAGAGATCACATCTATCGTTGACGGACCGATCAGCGGTGAAGTTAAAGCTACCACAACAGACGCAGAAGGAATGATTGCAGAAGGACGTGAGATCGCAAAGATCCATCCGAACATGGTAGTTAAGATCCCTATGACAGTAGAAGGACTGAAAGCAGTCAAAGTTCTTTCTAAAGAAGGAATCAAAACAAATGTTACTCTGATCTTCACAGCTAACCAGGCTTTACTTGCTGCAAGAGCAGGTGCTACCTATGTATCTCCGTTCCTTGGAAGACTTGATGATATTTCCACAGACGGACTTCCACTGATTCGTCAGATCGTTGAGATGTTCGAAGTGGCAGGAATCACAACAGAGATCATCTGTGCAAGCGTTCGTCATCCAATCCATGTAACAGAGTGTGCTCTTGCTGGTGCAGACATCGCAACAGTTCCATACAAAGTTCTTGAACAGATGACAAAACATCCTCTGACAGACGCTGGAATCGAGAAATTCCAGAAAGACTACAAAGCAGTATTTGGTGAATAATATAAAGTTACTGTTCACTCCGTTCACAGTAACTTGGTCAAAATCCATTCCAAATCACCTATGGTGATGGGATTTTGCCCTGTATGTCTCGGGATTTTGCCATATTCATGGCAAAACACCTCGCGTGATACTACCTGTGAACAGTAACAATATAACAATACATATCGCTTGACGAATGCTGGAATTGGTTGTAGCATGAGTCTGTTGTAAACTAATAAAAGGAGAAATAATCATGGAGAAATTAGAGCTTCAGAAGATTGCGAACGAAGTCCGCAAAGACATCGTGACCGCAGTTCATGCTGCAAAAGCCGGCCATCCGGGCGGATCTTTATCAGCAGCAGATTTATTCACATACCTGTATTTTCAGGAAATGAACATCGATCCGAAGGATCCTGAGAAAGCTGACAGAGACCGTTTCGTACTGTCCAAAGGACATACAGCACCGGGACTTTACTCTGCACTTGCTGAGAGAGGATATTTCCCGAAAGAAGACCTTAAGACACTTCGTCATCTCGGATCTTATCTGCAGGGACATCCGGATATGAAACACATCCCGGGTGTTGATATGACAAGTGGATCTCTTGGACAGGGAATCTCCGCAGCAGTAGGAATGGCACTTTCCGCAAAACTGAGCGATGAATCTTACAGAGTATATACACTTCTTGGTGATGGCGAGATCCAGGAAGGTCAGGTTTGGGAGGCAGCTATGTTTGCCGGATTCCGCAAACTGGACAACCTGGTAGTGATCGTGGACAACAACGGACTTCAGATCGACGGTAAAGTTGACGAAGTATGCTCTCCATACCCGATCGACAAGAAATTCGAAGCATTTAATTTCCATGTGATCAACGTTGCAGATGGAAATGACATGGATCAGCTCAAAGCTGCATTCGATGAAGCAAAAGCAACCAAAGGAATGCCGACTGCGATCATCATGAAGACAGTCAAAGGTAAAGGCGTATCCTTCATGGAAAACCAGGTCGGATGGCATGGCAAAGCTCCGAATGACGAGCAGTATGCACAGGCAATGGAAGATCTGGAGAAAGTAGGTGAAGCATTATGTCAGAAGTAAAGAAAATCGCTACAAGAGCAAGCTACGGCGCAGCTCTGGTGGAACTTGGTAAAGAACATGAGGATCTTGTTGTTCTGGACGCTGACCTTGCTGCAGCTACTCAGACAGGAATGTTCAAGAAAGAATTTCCAGAGCGTCACATCGACTGCGGTATTGCAGAGTGCAACATGGTAGGAATCGCTGCAGGTCTTGCAGCTACAGGTAAGGTTCCGTTTGCCAGCACATTTGCTATGTTTGCAGCAGGACGTGCTTACGAGCAGATCCGTAACTCCGTAGGATATCCGCATCTGAATGTCAAGATCGGTGCAACTCATGGTGGAATCTCCGTTGGTGAAGACGGTGCAACACATCAGTGCTGCGAGGATTTCGCTCTTATGAGAGTTGTTCCTGGCATGGTAGTTATGTCCCCGGCAGATGATATCGAAGCAAAAGCTATGGTAAAAGCTGCTTATGAATACGAGGGACCAGTTTATATGAGATTCGGTCGTCTGGCAGTGCCGGTGATCAACGACAACCCGGATTACAAATTTGAGATGGGTAAAGGTATCGTTCTCCGTGAGGGTAAGGACGTTACGATCGTTGCAAACGGCCTCTGCGTAGCAGCTTCCCTTGAAGCAGCAGAGAAACTGGCAGCAGACGGAATCGAAGCCAAAGTTATCAATATCCACACGATCAAACCTCTTGACGAAGACCTGATTGTTGCAGCAGCAAAAGAAACCGGCAAAGTTGTCACAGTAGAAGAACATTCTATCATTGGCGGACTTGGCGGCGCTGTATGCGAATGCCTTGCAGAGAAAGCTCCTGTACCGGTAAAACGTATCGGTGTCAACGACAGATTCGGTGAATCCGGACCGGCAGTTGCTCTTCTTGAGAAATATGGTCTGGATGGAGAAGGTATCTACAAACAGGTCAAAGAATTCGTCTAAGATCTGAGATCTGTTACAGGAATCATTTCGAGGATTCCCTGAACGATCGTGTCCGCGAGGAAAACGACCGTAGACAGGCGAGTCGTCTGGAGCGTGAGCTGTTCAAGCACACCGGAGACATTGACGATCCCTGTAATATGAATATGGCCGACTGACGGCAGCTGTTTATGAATTGCGGCACCTGGGTAAAGTGCACCATTTGCGATGGTCACATAACCCAGGTGCTTTTTTTGTCCCAGAGAAGCGTCTATAGCGACGATCAGAGCCTCTGGATGACGCTTTCGGATGAAGGAATACATGGCAGTGAGGTTCAGGGCGTGAACGGGTTGAAAAAGCGTTCCGTAGACTGTAAAATCTGGTGTGGAACAACTGCTTAATTTCTGACCGACAAAAGGTCCGAGACAGTCACCTGTAACCCTGTCTGTTCCAATGCAGAGAAAGACAAGTTCCGACCACTTTTCCTGGTGATCGAGAATACACTGTTTCAAAGTGTGAGAGATCCGAAGTACCGAATCCCTCTGACTGGCATTAATATAAAAAGTCATAAGAAAATCCTCATAATTTATTTTTGATCTGAGATTCCGGCTATATTTTCCTGTTTCATTGTATCCCGGTTCGTTCTGAATTATGCAGATGCAGAATCTGTCGTTAAATTTTGAGAAAAGGCTCTTATATTATGCCAAAATCCGCGGTTTGGATATGCTATCCTGATGCCTGAAGGGGTGATAGGATATGATAGAAGTCATTTATAAGGATGAGAAACAGGAGGTAAATGACGGAGAAACAGGGTGGAACCTGCCGAAGAATATACGTCAGATCGGACTTGCCGGGGAGAATTACAGGATCTATATAGAGGATTATGTCTATACATTCCTGCACAGGGCGGCACAGGCGAAGTGCCAGCAAGAAGAGGACAGTGGTATTCTGGCAGTTTTTCTCGGAGAGAACCGGTGGCAGTCCGGAACGGGGTATACGTTTATCAGGGGAGCACTTCTGGCAGATGCCGGGGAGATCACAGAAGAACATATCGAGATCACGCAGAATATGTGGCAGAAGATCCACGAAGAACAGGAGAAATATTTTGAAGGGCAGGAGATCGTAGGATGGTTTCTGGCAAGGCAGTCATTGCCGATGGTGGTTTCTGAATTGATTGGGAAGGTGCACAGGAACCAGTTCGGCGGTGAGAAGATCCTGATGCTTATGGATACGGCAGAACAGGAAGAAGCTTTTTTTCGATACGAAAATAATTTCCTGGTGAGACAGAGTGGATATTATATCTATTATGAAAAAAATACCCAGATGCAGAATTACATGCTGGAAAAGAATCCTGAGATCCAGGAAGAGTCACAGGAAACCGTTCAGGATGATGCTGTCAGGGCATTTCGATCACTGATTCAGAAAAAGAAGAAAGAAGAACCTGAGGAAACAGAAGAGAAGACTTCTGTTTTTTCTTATGCGGCGACGGCGTGTATCGTGCTGGCACTTGCAGTGGTCGGTGTGCGCTTTTACCGGAATTATCAGGTGGGGCAGAACATTGAGGGAGAGACAAGGACTGCTTCTGCGGATATCATGCAGGAGACGGAGATTACACAGATTCCTGCCGCGTCTGTGCAGCAGGTGACACCGACTTCCTGGGCGGAGTTGACAGAAAGTCCGAAGATAACGCCGACAGCAGAACCGACGCTCATTCCAACTGTTACGATCAGCGCAGAAGAGGCGCAGATCTACAAGGAAGAATCTGATACCAGGAAAGCACAGCGGCGGATCCAGCAGAAGAAGCAGAATGAAGAAGAAAGCACAGGACAGGATAACTCAGGTCAGGCCAGTTCAGATCAGGACAGCGAGACAACATCTGCAATGCAGACACGGGGCTCTTATACGATCCGTCCGGGAGATACTTTGTACCAGATCAGCATCGAAAATTATGGAACCATGGACAAAGTTGCTGACATCTGCCGCGCAAACGGTATTTCTGAGAACGAGATCATTTATCCGGGACAAATAATTGTATTGCCCTGAAAAGTTTGCTATAATCGGCATGTAACACAAAATAAATGATCACATAAGGCAAGGGTTAAAATGTTGAATATCCTAAAGAATCTGAAAAGAAAACGAAAAAAGAAGAATTCATTTGTGCACCGTGGTACGGTGATTACGATAGGTGTGATCGCGGCTGTGGCGGCACTTGTTTATTTTTATGTAGAGAAACGAAGCTATCATGATTATGAGATCCTTCAGACGAGCGAACAGGAGGACGTGGTTTCTACAGGCTATGAGGAGATGGCAAATGGAATTCTGCGCTACAGTCCGGATGGAGCTTCTCTGGTGAATAGCAGCATGGAGGCATACTGGAGTGTCCTGTATGAGATGAAGAACCCTGTTGCGGACATTAAGGGTGACAGAGCTGTTGTCGCAGATCAGGACGGCACATTGATCGAGATCTTTGACAAGGATGGTGAGACAGGAAGTGTGACGACATCTTATAATATTGTCAAGGCGAGGGTTTCCTCACAGGGAATGGTTGCTGCTATTCTTGATGGCGGGGATGCTACCTGGATCAATTTCTACAGTTCCGATGGTACGCTGATCGCAGAAAACCAGACACATGTTGCTGATCCGGGATATCCGATGGATGTGGCGATTTCGGACAACAGCGAGATCATGATGGTGACATATCAGTTTGTTGAGGGAAGCCAGACGACAAGTTATGTAGCCTTTTATAACTTTGGCGATGTGGGACAGAGTGAAGATGACCATATCGTAAGCGGCTATACTTATGAGGGCGTTGTGATCCCGCAGGTGGAATATATTGACGCAACCAGATCTGTGGCACTCAAGGACAATGGATTCACGACTTATTCCGGAGCCCAGATCCCGAAGGAAGGCACAACAGTAGAAGTTAAGAAAGAAATCGTAAGCACATTTTTTGATGAAAATACGATCGGCCTTGTATTCAAGAGCGGAAACAAAGACAAACAGTACAAAATGCAGGTATACAGCATAGATGGAACTCTCCGCTTCGAGAAGGAATTCAATGTTCCATATACAACGATCAAGATGAGTGATGGATGTATTCTTATGTACAACAGTTCTCAGATCTGCGTCATGAACAGCCGTGGAGTAGAACGTTATAATGGAACCATTGACGGTACAATCAACAACTTCTTCAAGATCGGCTGGAATAAGTACATGCTTGTGCTGGACAACGGTGTCAATGTGATAAAACTTAAATAAGGAGCAGCAGATGAATGTGACATGGCTTGGAATCGTTGTTTTGGCCATATTGATATTATGTGTATGGAGAGGATACAGTCGGGGATTTATCAAAGAAATCGTTTCTTTTTTCTTTGTGTTCCTTTCGCTTTCTCTTGCATGGGCGATCAATCCATATATAAATGAATTTCTCATGCAGAAAACACCAATCTATAATACGATACAGGAAACCTGTGCAAATTTCGTGCAGAGCCAAGGCGAAGAAAAAGCAGAATACGAGACGGACAGCACAGGAAACCTCATCGACGGCCTGAAACTTCCGGATCTCCTCAGAAAAAATCTCGAAGAGAACAATAATGCGGAAACATATGCGGCACTTTCCGTAGATACCATGACAGAATATGTTTCAGGATATCTTGCGAGGACAGTTATCAATGGTCTGTCCTATGTACTGGCATATATTTTATCTACGATCATGATCCGGCTTATCGTGTATGTCCTGAATCTGATCGCAGGACTTCCGGTCCTCAAAACAGCAAATAAACTGACCGGAGGCGCAGTAGGATTCCTCAAGGGAATCGTATTTATATGGATCGCATTTCTGGTACTGACTGTGTTATGCAGCACCGAAATAGGCAAAACAGCCCTCGAATTGATCGAAAAAGATACCTTATTGAGTACTCTTTATCAATATGACCCGTTAGTTCGAATTTTTTCAAAAATTTTATAAAAAACGCTTGACGTATAAAAACAACGATGATATACTTAAATCCGCTTCGAGATGAGGCGGATTTTTTCTGGACTTTATGAAGCAGATGCGAAATAAAAACAGAAAAAATAAAAAAAGTTCTTGACATTCAGAAATGAATGCGATAGAATAAACGAGTTGCTAATGAGCAACGAAATCACAAAAGTTCATCAAAAAGTTTTGAAAAAACTTAAAAAAGTTCTTGACAAACGAAAATGAACGTGATAAACTAAATGAGCTGTCGAAAGAGAGCGAAACATAAAGAACCTTGATAACTAAACAGTGAAACACATACGATTCTCGAAAATTCTTTAAGAATCATCATTCAACAGAATGAACTTTTTATAAACAGTAAAACGAGAGATAGCTAGTTGTTATCTTGAGTGAATCAAACATTTTATCAGAGAGTTTGATCCTGGCTCAGGATGAACGCTGGCGGCGTGC
>NZ_QULA01000013.1:0-96216 GCF_003481595.1 Blautia sp. OM07-19 | reverse complement strand
TAGTATAACATGGGAACATATAAATATCTATGATTACTTATGGGGCAAGTTAAGTACTACCGGACGGATGCCCGAAAGCGGCAAAGAGGTAGCCATGGATACGGCAGCGTTGCAGCTGCTTGGCGTAACGCCGGAGCTGGGCGCCGAGGTCACGGTTTCCTATTCCATTACGGACAAGGATCAAACCGCCTTTACTGTAACAGATACCTTTACGCTGGTGGGCTATTGGGACTATGATGAACTAATGCCTGTTCATTACATCAACATCAGCCGTGATTACGCAGATGACATCGAAGCGCAGGCAGTGAAAACAGGTTTACAGCCTTTCCGCACCGATTTGAATGTCATGCTGGCCTCCGGCACAAACATTCAAGGGCAGATGGAGCAGGTGGATACCGATCTTGGCTACACATGGGACAGCTATACCGATCCCAACAGCGTCCGGATCGGCGTCAACTGGGGATATACCTCATCCCAGCTGGAGTCGAAGCTTGATCCGGAACTTGTGATCGCCATAGCAGCTTTTTTGCTGCTGGTGATTTTCACGGGGTATCTTATCATCTATAACATTTTTCAGATCTCTGTTGCAGGGGATATCCGGTTTTACGGACTTCTGAAAACCATTGGCACAACGCCCCGGCAGCTCAAACGCATCATTCGCCAGCAGGCACTTCTGCTTTGTCTGATCGGCATTCCGGCGGGGCTGCTGCTGGGCTACGGCATCGGCGCTGTTCTGGTGCCTGTTGTCTTGCGCTCCACCCAGTTGGATGCAGGCATCACCACCATCAGCACATCGCCTGTGATCTTCCTTGGTTCTATGCTGTTCGCCTTGTTGACGGTGCTTTTGTCCTGTTCCAAGCCCGGAAAAATGGCAGCTAAGGTCTCTCCGGTGGAGGCTACCAAATATACGGATGCAATGCAGACCAAGAAAAAACAGCGCAGCACCCGGGGAGCGAAGCTCCATCAGATGGCCTTTGCCAATCTGGGACGAAACAAGAAAAAGACGGTACTGGTGGTGGTGTCTCTGGCACTGTCGGTGACACTGTTCAATGCACTGTGTACCTTTGTGGGCGGCTTCAGCATGGAGAAGTATGTATCCGCCAAGACCTGCGCCGATTTTATCGTCAGCACGCCCGACTATTTCCGTTACAACTCAGCAGATGAATTCATCACGCCAGAACAGATCGGAGAGATCGCAGCAAACACAAAGGCCAGTCTTTCCGGCACGGGATATGCTGTGCGAAAACCCGCATATCTGTGGATGACGGAGGATGCTCTGCGGCAGGACTATGCATGGTTCGAAAGCGCCGAGCAGTTGGACAGCCATATGAGCCGTCTGGAGCACCGGGGCAATATGGTGATGGGAAAGACCAGAATTGAGGCTCTGGATAACAGTCTGTTTGACAAGCTGCAAGTGTTCGACGGAGATATTTCTCCCATGTTGGAGCCGGACAATAACGCCATTGCCATTGCGGTTTCCTTAGATGACTACGGTAATCTGCCCAATCTTGAATACTACCCTAAGGTGGGAGACACGATCACCGCTACCTATGCGGACGATGTGAAATATATCGACAGCCGCACCGGGGAACTCTGCACCGAAGATACACCGGAGGAGTACCTTCAGGAAAAACTGTATGGAGCCAGAGATGTAGCGTACACGGTCTGCGCCTTGGTAGAGCTTCCGTATTCCATGAGTTATCGTTATGATGGTATTGGATATGAGACAGTTTTGTCTGTGGATACCGCACAGCGGGACAGCGGTGGTGCGGCCATTCCGCTGCTCTACCTGTTCGACACAGCGGACGAAGCGGACGAGGCCGAAGCAGAGCAATATCTATCGAAGCTCACTGCCGGTGAGTTTTCGCCCTTGATGTATGAAAGCAAGGCCACGGCTCGCTCTGAATTTGCTCAGTTCCGGCAGATGTTCCTTCTGATAGGTGGTATCCTCTGTGCTATCATTGGGCTGGTGGGACTCTTAAATTTCTTCAACGCCATGATGACCAGTATTCTTTCCCGCCGCCGTGAATTTGCTGTGCTTCAGGCTGTAGGAATGACGAACCGGCAGCTCAAAACCATGCTGATCTACGAGGGATTGTTTTACGCAATGTCCTCCGTATCGGCGGCCTTTATTCTGTCGCTGGCGGTGGGACCTCTTGCAGGAAAAATGCTGGGCAGTATGTTCTGGTTCTTTGAGTATCGGTTCACCGTTCTGCCTGTCCTGCTGACAATTCCGGTATTTCTTCTGCTTGGGTGGCTGATTCCCTGCATGATGTATGATAACGCAGCGAAATGCAGCATTGTAGATCAGTTAAGGGATGCTCAATAATTGTTAAGCCAAAATTAGCCCTCTGTCAATGAAAAGGCTGAGGGCTGGAATTCAAATAATAATCAAAGTGACCATTACACTGGCCAGCGGCAAGAAACAGGTCATTTCCGTTACTGTGCAGAAAACAACGGTAAGAACAACAAAGATCACCGGACTGAAATCAAGCGTGACTGTTGCAAGGAATAAAAAAACTTACGCCGAAACCAGTCATCAGCCAGATTACTTCCCAGGAGAAGGTTACCTACAGTTCTTCGAATAAGAAGAGCGTGACGCTAAATTCCAAGGGCGTGATCACCGGAAAGAAAAAGGGAACAGCTTATATCACAGTGAAATCTGGAAAGATCCGTAAAAAAGTAAAAGTAGTTGTTAAATAAAAATGATTCAAGCAGGAGCTGCCTTTCATGAATACACATGGAATGGCAGCTCCTTTTTTCATTTTTTGCATGTAGTTTTATTTGCAGAAGTAGATTACGATATTAATAGTTGACCAAGAGAGAAGAATGTTTAGATAATATGTTATAGTGATAATGGAAGCATGGTAACAAAAAAAATTATAAAAATAGAAAAAAAGTGCAATCAAACAGAAAAAAATACGTTCTATATAATAGAAAACATTAATATGGCACACTGCAAATAACCTATCTGCATAAAAACACTAATATACAGGGGAGAAATGTGATATGGAAGATATACATATTATAAATTTATTTTTAGAAAGATCAGAAGATGCAATTCGCCAGGTAGAAGTAAAGTACGAAAAATTTTGCTTTAAGATTGCATGGAATATTTTATATAACACAGAAGATTCAGAAGAATGCGTAAATGATACGTGGCTGATAACGTGGAATAAGATTCCGCCCAAAACGCCAACAAAATTATCTGCATTTCTTGGAAAAATAACCAGAAATTTGGCATTGGACAATTTCAGAAAGAAAAATGCTTCAAAAAGAGCAGATACACATATGATGGATATTTGTGGTGAAGTGGAAAAACTGGAAAATACAATAAAGGATTATGTGGAAGAGGATATAAAGAAAAAGGAAATTTTGAATATTTTAGAAAAATTTTTAAGTGATTTAAAAGCAGGAGACAGGGATATTTTTGTCAGGCGATATTGGTATATGGATAATATTAAAGACATTGCAAAAAGACATGGATGCTCTGAGACTAAAATTAAATCCAGTCTTTTTCGAAGCAGAAACAGATTATGGGAAGAGGTGAAAGAAATCATATGAAAAAAGAAAACAATTTTTTGAATCTGATGGGAGAAATAGATGAAAAATTTGTTTACGAAGCTTCCTTGCCATGGAAAAAGCGAAATGTTAATTTGAAATTAAAATTAGCAAAGATTGCAGCAGGAGTTGTAATAGCATTATTGTTAGGAGGCTTGGGACATCCGAATGAGATAAAGGCGGCCTGGGAACAGATTACTTCGTGGATTCAAACGGCATTGGGGATTAATGAAAATGTAGAATCATATATAGATAGTGTTGGAAAAACGATTACTAAAAATGGAATTTCTATTACGTTAGATGAAATTGCTGCTGATAAGGAGAATTTATGGGTGGCAATATCTGATAATATAAATGATTCAAAAGAAAAAGAGACTATTCTACTAACAGAAGTGGAGATAAATGGAAAAGCGGCACAGTTAGATGGAACATATGCTCTGGAGAAAAAGGAGAACGGAGCAGATGGTCAGGTTTGTCATTATAGGTTGGAAGATACAACTATTAAAGATAATACAGCAGATATAAAAATGAAAGTATGGTTATTTGATCCAACAGAAATGGATACTGCAGATACAGAAGATACGGATGACTATATTTTTGAATTTTCATCAAATTGGGAAGAACTGGAGAAGAATACCATAAATGTAAATGTGAATAAAAAAATAAAGATATCTCCAAATCAAAATCTGACGATTTCAAAAATGAACTTAAACGATTTGGCAAGTACAATTTATGGAAATTTGGATAATAAAGAATATGAAGATTATTATTTAATAGGAACCGACGATAAAGAAAATCAGGGGCTTTATAGAATGACAAATTATGGAGACACAGAGACTGTGTTTGAAGAAAGCAGAAATAATACAAAATATAAAGGAATTTCTCCAGATGCTAAAACGGTGACATTAGAATTATATGTAAATAAAGAAGAAAAAAACAGAACAACATATAAAAAATATGAAACAGAAACAGAAGATACTTACGGAGAAGGCGTAGGACGTGTTTATGAAAGTGATGAAGATCCTCTGGATTTATATAGCCCAGTGGAAGGAAAAATAGAAATTAAAATCAGATGACAAAAGAATAATTTAATCGAAGAGAGGGAGGAGATACCGCAATTGGATATTTTTACTGTAGAGATAAAAAAATAACAATAAAATGTTTGGTGGTACATTTAAGATTCGTATAAATAAAAATGGTAAAATTACATTTCCGTAAGTAATAAGAGAAGTTGATTAAATCTTTGAAAATCGAAAATACAAAATATAGCAAAAGTGCGATTGACGTCAACAATATCTTGTGTTAATATGATTGTGAGATTTGTATTTGTATCTGTAGACACAGATAAGAAACGCTGGTTCCGGATCTGACCGGGAGTAAAACATTAAGGAGCCAAAAGCCTCCTGCCTTTGTAATGAATAAGGTCATTTAGAATGAAAATTTCTAAATGGCCTTTTTTTGTTGCAAAAATATGGCAGACAACAAGTACAGATCAGCAAATAAGGAAAGGAGGATCATAAAAAACACAAGAAAACTCAGAATGCAAGGAGGGCGTTATGAAACGAAAAAAGATGGAAAAGGAGGTCGTGCACCTTCTTGAATGGATTATCGAATATCCAGGAGTATGGCAGATTGTATGTAATCCAGATGGAAAGGAAACTTCGCCTGAATCTTTTAAGATGGCATATGATATGCTGGTCAAAAAATCTCTGTTTTATCTGATACCGGTATTGTTTGCAACACATCCGGGAGAAGAATCACTGGAGATGGCGAAAAATTTATGTACGACTGACTCTGCTGCCCGCGAGATCCGAAAAAATGGTATGGGAGCATTAGTCAAATGTATGCGGGAACATCTGGAATGAAACTGGAAAATTTTATAAAGTTATGGGAGGACAATTATGAACAAATCAATCATGATGGGACGAGTAGTAAATGAGCCTGATTTACGCTACACACAGACAGAGAATGGAGAACTTGCCATCGCAAACTTTCGCTTGGCGGTAAACCGGAAATTTGTACGAAGAGGAGATCCGGAAGCAGATTTCTTCAGCTGTACGGCTTTTGGCAGAAAAGCAGAGTTCGCGGAAAAATATCTGTTTAAGGGTATCAAGATTCTGGTAGAAGGTCGTATGCAGAATGACAACTACAAGAATCGGGCTGGTGAAAATGTCTACGGCATGCGGCTTATGATTGAAGAGATTTCTTTTGCAGAAAGTAAGAAAGCTTTAGAATCTGGAAATGACGAGCGGGAAGAGCCGGAAAGAGAAACAAGGGCATCTTCTAATCGAAACCGTTCTGACCGTGCAGAAAACCAGCGTTCAGCTTCCAGAAGCACCAGAAGTGAAAGAGCAGCAGAAATGGATGACCGTGACTATGACAGGGAACGTGAAAGTGGAAGATACAGAAACAATACCAGGACAGATGCATCAGATGATAGACGGAGATCAAATTCTGGCGGGACAAGATCCAGAGGAACTTCGGCAAGAAGCCGGGAGCGTAGTCAGGATATTGATGACCGGTACATGGAAACAGATGATGAAAAACTGGATTTTGACTGAGCAAATCATAGGAGGAAATGCTTATGATAGAGAAAATGAACAAATGGTTGTCTGCACATAAACAGCTGTGCGTGATAACTGGAATTTTTGGTCTGTTAGTATCACCATTTTTATGGCCGGTATTTCTGGCAGTGATCATACAGTCCCTTTCATTAGTCATTCCGGTTGCAGCAGGATTGTTTTTCTATGAAAAATTTATTATGAAAAAGGACAAGGAGGAAACGAATGAGAATGATGATGACAATAAGCAGCAAAAAAAACATGCAGATGCCCGTAAAGTACATGCAGATGCTGAAAAGACCGAGGATTTACCGAAAAATCATGAGAAGGGATCGGAAACGGTAAATTTCGATAATCAGGAGAAGCAGGCAAGATGCAGGGCACAGGCTGCCATATGGTACGAAAAGGAAGGCTTTGAGCGGATCCAGGCGATTCGGAAAACTCTGGAATCTGAAAATCGAAACCGTTTTTCAGTAAACAGGGAAGGAATCTGCAGTATTTCCATTGGAAAAAGGAAATATCGAAGGATTGGAATTTTAAAAGGTTATCCTTTTGGACAGACAGAGGTGATCCGGGAAAAACTAAAGAAGGATGGTTTCATCACCAGTATGGGATGCAATAATTATCTCTGGATTTCATGGTAGAGAGGAGCTGGAACATGAGCATTTGCTGTAAAGCCATCCGGCAGATCTATTATAATGCAGGAAGTGGATATACGGTAGCTTCCTACATGACCAATGAAGATTTACCGGAGGAAGTAAAAAAACAAAAGAATGGAAATTATGGAATATTTCAGGCATTTGGAACCGAACTTCCGACAAACGAAGGCCTGGATGTGGAACTGACGGGAGACTGGAAACCCACAAAATATGGAATGCAGTATAGTGTGAGCAATTTTTCAGTAACCATGCCAACCACAAAAGAAGGTATTCGGACTTATTTGTCGTCATCCCTGATCAAAGGGATCGGACCGGCAATGGCAGCCCGCATCGTGGAAACGTTTGGGGAAGACACACTGAATGTTTTTAATGACAGCCCGGAGAAACTCCTTCAGGTAAAAGGAATTACGCAGAAACGCTTAGATGATATTCTGGAAGGATATCAAAAAAGCAGTTCCATCCGGGAACTGATGATGTATTTGTCCCCTTTTGGGGTGACTCCTGCAAAAGCTTCAAAAATACAGGAGAAATTTGGCCCTGCTGCAGTTATGATCGTGAAGGAGGAGCCTTTCCGGCTCTGTGAGGTTCATGGATTTGGATTTCTGACTGTTGACCAGATTGCAGTAAAGGCAAAACATTTCCGTGCAGATGATCCCCTTCGCATTAAGGCTGCTATTCTGCATATTATGTCAGAAGCAGAAGGCGAAGGACATTTGTATTTAAAAAGAGAGGACATTATAGAACGTGTCGAAAAACTTTTAAATCACAACAAAGATGTTTCACCGGTCTCTGAACGGGCAATCCGGGATACAGGCAATGATATGATCCATACAGATGGAAGCCTGGTCTGCCACGATGGAGGGTTTTATACACGCAAAAGCTTCCAGGCCGAACTGGGAGCTGCTGCCGCATTAGTCAGACTCCATATGCAGACGGGAATGGCTGTAAATGTTGACCGTATTTTAAGAAAGATCCAGAAAGAACAGGATATTATTTTGAATGCGAAACAGCAGGTGGCAGTAAAAAATGTCTTTGAAAACCCGGTATCCATCATTACAGGAGGACCCGGCAGAGGAAAGACTACGGTGATCCGTTTCATCATTGCTGTACAGGAAGCATTGGATAAAAATGCGGTGATCCTTTTATGTGCACCTACAGGCATCGCCAGAAGGCGAATGCGGGAATGTACAGAGTATCCAGCACTGACGATCCATAAATCCATAGGGCTTACCGGAGAAGCTGGAGAGGAAGAATGGAAGAACGAGCAGCCAATTCCAGATGACCTGATCATAGCAGATGAGTTCAGCATGGTCGATATGTATCTGGCGGATAAACTGTTTGCCAGTATTAAATCCGGTGCCAGACTGGTCCTGGTGGGTGATAAAGATCAGATCGAATCCGTAGGGCCTGGAAAAGTATTTCAGGAGATCATTGATTCCGGCGTATTTCCGGTAACTGTCTTAGATGAATGTTTCCGACAGGAAGGGAATTCCACCATCAGCCAGAATGCCATTAAGATCAATAAGAATCAGCTGGATCTGGTGTTTGATGATACCTTTCAGTTTATTCCGGCTTCCACACCGGAGGAGGCTTCGCGAAAGATACAGAAGATCTATCGAAAAGAAGTACTGCAGAGAAACGGTTCTTTGGAAGAAGTGCAGGTGATGTCACCACTTCGAAAAGATACGGAAGCAGGTACGGATGCATTGAATCTGGTATTGCGTGACATTGCGAATCCAAAGCGTTTCGGTTATCCGGAAATCACAAATGGCAGGAATACTTACCGGGAAGGTGACCGGGTCATGCAGACAAAAAACAACGATGAAGTAGCAAATGGCGACATTGGAGAAGTCATAGGGATTTTTCGGAAAGATCAAAAAATGGTCATGCGTGTAGATTTTGGGGATGGCCGGGTCATGGAATATCAGGAGGAAGACTATTGGCCGCTGACACTGGCATATGCGATTACGGTACATAAGGCTCAGGGCAGTGAATATCCGATGGCAATCCTTCCAATGCTTCCATGTTTCCGGTGGATGCTTCGCAGAAACATTTTCTATACAGCAGTAACAAGAGCCAGAGAAAGGTTTATAATTGTGGGAAGCAAACGTGCAATCGCACAGGCTATCCGGACGGATTACATCAGCCGGCGAAACACCATGTTTGGGTACCGTATCCGAAAAATATATGAAGCAATCCTGGAACAGGAAAAGAGCGCATAAAGAATGAATGACAGGCAGACGTTGGAAAAATCCAATGCTCTGCCTGTTTCTTTCCTTCGTATGCAGAAAATCACATAATGAAAGAGGAGGGAACAAAATGCCAGATCTTTGTTTTTATGCACCATGGATTATGAAAGAACCCATTCCGGACCCATTTCGGGTGATGTTGGAAAAAGCAGGGAAAAAACGGGTCAGCTATGATGAAGCAGATTGTTCCATGCGAAATATCAGGAAGCAGGGAAAAGTCTCCCGCCTTCATGGGCCTACGTTACAGGCACTTCTGACACTGATTCAGATCCGGAAAGAAAAAGACTCTGGGGCTGCCGGTATACAAAGGGGCAGGGATACCATAAATTATTTCTGCATGGAATATCCTGGAAATCAGGGAAAGTATGTAATGACTTATAATTCGAAAAACGGACGTTTCAGTGGGATTTTAAAGACAGAAGAAAAAAACGAGAAACTTCCGGGAATCCGGGAGGGCAAAAACACAGGCGAGCAGTACCTGGCCCTTTTGGCTTATGCCAATCTGGTCCCGGATAATCCTTTATTTAACGAAGAGTTCCAAAAAAATTTCTACATACTTGAAGAACAGGAAAAAAAGGAATGGGAAGACACGGAAACTGCACTGCGGGCGGCATTTATCTGCTGCGATGCCATGTACTGCGAAGTAATAGCAAATCCACAGCAGGCGGTCCCGCTGGAAAAGAGCCAGTTCCGTGCAGAGGAACTGGAGGATGTGCTTCCGGAATATAAAATTGCGGCCGGGGTATATGCACCAAACGATGAAATCTATGGAAAGTTTCATGTGCTTTTGCCTGTAAATGAGAAGACAAAAAGAACACTTTTTGAATTAAAACAGATCTACTCTGGCAGATGGGATGTAAATGAAAGGACAAAAGAAAGGATTCCTTCGCTTCCGGAAGACTATCTGGTAAGTAAGGAAGCTGAAGAAATCCTGCAGATGGTGGATAAGACACCGGCAAGGCTGTTTATGATGACAGGCGATGCCGGTACTGGAAAGACAACGGATGCCAGAATGATCGCCCAGATCTTAGGGCTTCCATATTATGTGTTCACCTGTGGACCTGGAACGGATGAACTGGAACTTTTAGCGACCACCGTGCCAAATATGGGCGGAACAGCACATCTGGAAATGGAATTGCCACGTCTGGAAGACATTGAAATGGATCCGGCTTCAGCTCTTGCAACGGTAAATGGCATTTATGAAGAGGGGATCAGCCGGGAAAAAGCTTTTCAGGAAATCCTGAAAGCAGTTTATGAAAAAGGCTATGAAAAGTCGAAAAATGAAAAAGACTTCTTATTAAAAGAGTCAGAAATCGTAAAGGCATGCAGGGAACCATCTGTGATTGAAATTCAGGAGCCGGCCATGATTGAAAAACCTGGGACACTTACGAGATTAAACTCCCTGTTTGACGATGGAGCTGTAACCGATCTGGTAAATGGAGAACAGATACGGAGAAATCCGGATACCATTGTGATCATGACCACCAATCTGGATTATGTCGGCTGTCAGAACTTCAACCAGTCAGTTCTTTCCCGAATGAACCTGATTCAGCCAAAGGAAGCCCTGACAGAAGAGGAAATGGCAAAAAGGGCAATGAAAAGAACCGGGTTTAAAAACAAAGAACTTCTGTCCTTTATGGCTGCCACGGTCTGCAAGATCCATGAATATTTGATCGAACAGGACATTACGGATGGCGTATGCGGATACCGGGAATTGGAAAACTGGGTGTTAAGTTACATGGTTTCCAATGATCTCAGGAGGTCAGCATGGACAGCACTGCTCAGTAAAGCATCCATGGACAGGGAAGAACAGGGAACTATGGAACGCGTCTTTCTTCTTCCTCATTGTGCTGTGGATTAAAAACGGATGGAGGAAACGAATGAAAAAGGCTTTATACCGGAAACGGATATGTGCAGAGAAAGAAAAACTGACACCGGAAAAAGTATTTCATACGCCGCAGTATCGTGATCTTTTGACCTCGATCGGGCATGAAATCACGGGTGGAAAGTTGACTACATTACGGTTATACGATGATAAAAATTCAGGGATTGCAGGATGGAATCAGGGAGAAACAGTTGCCGTAAATCTGGGAAACCAGATTACGTCAAGTTTTCTGACACTGGAATTAAAAAGTGACAGCCTGATCGGGATTCTGGGACATGAATGCGGACATTACCGGTATACGGATTCTGCACTTAGAAAAAGGTATGCCGAGCATATGTTAAATGGCAGCTGGTATCCAAAGGAGCCAGTACCGGAAAATGCACAGGAAAAAGAGGCATTGGATGCGATGAATGTCTACTTTGAAAGAAAAGATAAAGCAATCCTTTCTATCTTTCTGCAGACAGCATCTTATCTCAGCAATCTTTTGAATGATATGTACATAGAAGAGAAGATGTGCGCCCTTTTTCCGGGAAGCATCCGCAGGGGAATCCTTATGAATCGCGACCGAAATGTGGAATGGCTTCCAACACTTAGGGAAATGCTGGAAACGGAGAAAGACAGGTTATCTATTCTTATGAACCTGTGTGCACAGTATGCCTTGTCTTCAAGGGTCAATGCCTGGGATGGTGCGGATTACGAGCTTATTGATACACTAAAACTGCTTATGCCGGTCATTGATGAAGCGGGAAAGGCAGCAGATGACATGGAGAGATATCTTGCCACCAACCATATTCTTCTGATGATCTGGAAATATTTTGCGAAAATCATAGATGAAATAGAGAAGAACAGTACAGAAAATGAAGAGCAAAAGCCAGAACAGGAAGAGCGTGAAGGGCAAAAGGAAAACCCGAATGAATCCGAAGAAGAACCGGAGGAAGAAAAGCAGGGTAACACAGGGGCACAGACTGAGCAAAATGAAGATAAGATCAGAAAAGAGGATACGGAACAGGAGTCGGAAACAGAAGACAAAACCGAAAGAAACGGAGAGGATCAGGAAACGGAAGGCCATGAAAACGGGCGCACGGCAGAGCTTCAGAAGTTTCTACAGCAACTGTGTGAAAATCTTCCGAAATGTGTCAGGGAGTCTGGTGGCTTCGAAGACAAACAGAATGAATGTGGCATCCCTGCCTCAGAAACGGAAGCATCCAGTGATAATGCCTTGCAAAAAATCCTTTATGAAATGGCGAAAGAGATGCTTGATGAGAAGATACAGAAAGAAATTTTCGAACATCTTCAAAAGGAATTGATGGAGATACCGTTTGAAGAAGGCCATGACCTGGTACAGAAAAAACTTTGCCGTAAGACCGAGATATCAGATTTTTTAAAATTACAGACAGAAAAGTATGAGGGGCAGCTTAAACAGGTAAAAAAGAGACTTCGCCTGAAACTGCTTCCTATATTGAAAAATCAGAAAGAACGCACGGAACATAAGCTTTTTCTTGGACGTCGGGTAGATCTTCGAAACATAGCTGCACCGTCTGGGGCAGTATTTAAGAAACAACAGCCAGGAAAAAATCTGGATATCTGTGTGGCGGTGCTGGTCGATAATTCTTTTTCCATGTGTGGGGAACGGATGGATCATGCCATTCTTGCAGCACTTTGCCTGTATGATTTTTGTATGGAATCAGAAATACCGGTTTTAGTGTGCGGACATCATACAGATGGATACCGGCATGAGAACCTGAAAGACGAAAAAGTGTATCTGCATTGCTGCGCAGATTTTGAAACGGATGAAAAGGATCGGTTCCGGATTGCTGGTATGCAGTCTTATGGAAGCAACCGGGATGGAACTGCATTGTGGTATGCTGGCAGCCGTCTTTTGGAACGACCGGAAAAGCAGAAACTGCTGTTTGTGATCAGTGATGGTGCACCTAATGCAAACCAGTATGGAGGCACAGGGGCAAAAAGGGACCTTCAGAAGATTCGGAAAAAACTGCTGCAGCAGGGAGTATTCTTTCAGGCTGCTGCGATCGGAAGCGACAAGGAAGCAATTCAGGAAATTTATGAAGAATCTTTTCTGGATATTACGGATCTTGAACAGCTTCCGGCTCTTCTGACAAAGAAACTGCTGCGTTTTATCAGGAGGTAAGGATGAACAGGAAAAACAGGAAAGAAAAAGAACAGAATATGGATGTATCAAAGCAGATCTGTGTTCATAAGACACAGAATACGTTACTGGAATTTAATAGCTTTTTGCGGATGGCAGAACCAAAGGAGTTCTGGCATCTTCACGAAGACTTTGCCAGCGATTATTCCAGGATCCGGGCGGTCATGGTTGACTACAGCAAAGAAGACAGCATCAGTGTTTATGCAAATCTGAGTCCGGAAATCATAAAATACGTGTATTCCCGTATATGGAATAATGTACAGGAATTTAAATTCTTCCAGCAAAAGATCTTTTGCGAGGATAAAAATTCCAACACGGGAAGAGTTACAGTATTTTCCATACAGAGGAAGGTTCGCAACAACAAAGGAGAAGTTTTAAATTATCCGTGGGTTGTCAGGATACAGAATGGCACTGGTATAGCGATGCATAATGCCAATGGCGGGCAGTATTGTAAAAAAGACAGCTACCGGAAAGAAAAAGAGGTTACCATACAGCTGAAAGATGAGGAAATCTTCACACTGTTTGCAAGAACTTCTGCTGTGATCAGGGCATTTGAACAGGACTGCATGACACGCCGCAGACAGGCTGGAAATTTCCGGAACTTGTACAGAATGGTAGAAAAACTCATTGTTGGAACTGAGGAGGAAAAAGATAATGCTGCGTAAAAGAATAAAGAAGAACACATTGAAATGGAAAAAAATCTATGCGGAACAGCTTCTTGATATGATGGACGAGGAAGAAAATGCTTTACAGAAGATTTATCTGACAGGGTATGTACTTGAACTGAAAAAGAACCGGTATTTTGCCGGATGGTACAAAGACCGGATCGTTTGCCGTTCCCTGGAGTATGCACGTTATTTTCCGAGTGCTGAGGCAGCGGAAGAGTATGTACATAAGTATCTGGGATTTGCAGGCATGACCTGTTATATCTGCCACGTAAACTGGACGCTGGCTTCCTGCGGGAGTGAAAATATGGAGGATAACGAAGAAAACTTGTTAGAGGAAAATGGTAAAATCCTTTCGTTTGCAAATTATGCAGATGTAAAGCAATATCAGAAACAGCGAGGCATGGAACATTCTACAATGGCGATCACTTATGCAAGCCGGAAAAAGAAGATTATCCTGGCAGCATAAGAACAATTTTGGGGGACTGGCGAACAGTCCCCTTTTTATATGGGAAAACAGGAGGAAATTGGATGGAATGGAAGATTTATGAAGAATGGCTTGATATTACCCTGTACCGGCAGATGACGAACCTGATCTATAAGCTGTCATCTAATGAGGAAAAATATAAAATTTATATGCAATTAAAAGAAAATGACATGTTTCTGGAAAAGCCGAAAGTAGACATGGAAACCGCTTATGGACTGCACTATCCGGGAGAAGTCCTGGAGCGCATTGGAGAACATCTGACCTTGACAAAGCAGACATACCGTGCCCTCGGACTTGCCCTGGCAAGGATGATGCCTTTACAGGAGACCTGTATGTTCAATGGGGCACAAAAGGATCTGTTCTGGAAAAAGATGAAACAGATTCTTGGAGAGAAAGACCTGTTTTTGATCAGTATCAATTATATCTGTGAGGAAAAGGAAAAGAATCGGTGGAAACAGGCCATGCATGCGTATCCATTTGAGCGAGCAGAAGAAATGCTGTTTGCCATGTCCATCCTTCCGGATGATGAAACACTGTGGGAAGGCATAAAACAGAAACTTGCTGACAGCTTTTCAAAGAACCGGAAGATATCCGTATTTACTGAATGGAATCTTTTCGTGTGGATGGTAGGCAAAGTAATGACCAAGCTTAAAGGGTATCGTAAAAAGGATCTGGATATCCTGAAACTGCTGGCAAAGTTAGCAGTCACAAATGCTAAAAATGCGGATGCCGTTTTGGAAAAACGTATGCGTATGTTTGGATATTCCGACAAAGAGACCGCTTTTTTAAATTTTGTACTGATGTATTTTGTAGAGAGACCCGATCGGATAAGCCTTTCCGGGTTGACAGCAGAAAAAATTGGGCTGAATGTATTAGAGGCATTTTTGCCCGGAAAAGAGACATATCCAGAAGAGGCTTATGTACTTTGTTCACGGATTTTAAGAACATATGGGAAACTTTCTGTCCGTATCGACGGTAAAGAACGGCTGGAAAAATGCATGAATGAAACGTTCAGGGTGGAAAATGTAAAAACGTTTCTTACGTTGTTTCCATTTAGAAGTAATGAACCGGAAGAGTGGCACTACATTGATCTGACAGAAGAAAAATGGGATCCTCTGGTAAAAGAACTCTCTTCGGAAGAATTTGAAGCGTGTGTTACAGATACTCTGAAAGGCAAAACATACAGTACGAAAAGTTTGCTGAAGTATCTGGAACGTTATGAAAACCTTACAGGAAAAAGATACCAGGATGTTTTCTGGAAAAAGAGTGAGCCGGAACTTTACGCGGTTTTCAACCGGCTGATCCTGCATGGGATTTTGGATGGAAAAAAGTATCTGGAAGAGTTTGTAAAGGATTATAAAAATGAAGATCCAGACTTGGAAAAGAAATGGGAATTTATGGCAGGATATTTAAAAAGTGAAATAAAGGGTCTTTGTAATGAGCATTCCTATCCTATGCTGAAATTTCTGATCAATGAGATTGGAATGGATGGATGCGAATTCTTAAGCCCCTGGAGGATTTTAAAGGAAACTTTCTCCTTGGGATACTATGCTATCCAACATAGAGAGTGCGAATTTTTTTCTCCAGTTCTGGGAAAAGAGGAACACCGGGAACTGTTTTCAATGGTAGAAAAAAAGTTCTTTTATGAATATCCGGATATTTATCCAGAATACCTGACGGCCTTACTTTTAAAGGAAAGTACAGCACTTTGGATGGAACAGTCAGAAGCATATGAGCTTTCCAAATTGCTTCTTCCATTTATAAGTGATTCTTATCGAAGAGAAACCCTGTATCAGAAATATATGACAGAAGAGGATCGGAAAAGATATCAGGAATGGAAAGAATGGCTGAAGGAACAGAAAAAACGGATGGAACGCTGGAAAACTGAAAAAAACATCAAACAGCAGTTTAACCAGATGTTACGGGAAAACAGAAAAACGGATAAGGAGCTTCAGTCTATTTATGAGTTTTACAAGAACGGGCGGTATTCATATGGCTATAAGAAACTCTACTGTAAGATCGTTTCCTCGTATTTAAAAGATGATTTCGCAGGAACAGCGAAAAAGCCTATGGCAAAAAAGGAAGCTCTGTATCTTCTTAAACTAGCAGAAAATATGTACCAGGACGAATGCATGGAGTTAACGGAGATTAACGGATTAATAGAAAGGGCAGAGGTAGCATGATGATTGAAAGAATATTAAAGCACATGAATATTTACAAGGAAATGAAAAATGCAGCAATTCCCTTGAAACTGATAGGAAAGAAAGGGGAAGATTTCTGTATGAATGCAGCCAGATTGGTAAATCAGCAAGAACTTTCCGGTCTGATGGAGGGGTTAAATGAGGAGACGATTTCTTCTCTGATGGACGATCCGGAAATGCTCACCTACTTGGGAAAAATGAACAAAAAGGATTTTTCTATTTTAGAACCAGACCGCATCAGAATGATAGTAGAATGTGCAGGAAATGAAAAGCTGTCCGAATTTCCCTATGAAAAAATTGAAAAAGTATTGGCAGATAAGGAAATCCCGGACCGGATTGTATATGTTTATCTGAAATATTATGCTTTTCTGGAACCGAAAGAAGAGTTAAAGAAACAGCTTGTAGCAAGTCTTGAGACCTGCATTGGTGAGTTTGATGTTGCCCGGGCGGGGATAAAGATACGCATGCTTTTGATAAATCCGGCTTTTTCAACGGAGCTTCTTTATGAGCTGCTCAAGGATGAGGAATCATTGGCGTTACTTTTGAAGCAGGATCTGATGGAACTTGTAAATTATTTATCCGAGTTTTGTAAAGAAACGGAAAGCTTAAATAAAAAACAGCTGGAAGAACTGAGCCGGCATCCAAAAGAAATTCGGAATGGACTGGAAGTGATTCTCACTCAGATTCCAAAAGAATGGCAGGCCTCTTTTCTTCACTTGTGGCTTTGGAACGAATCATTATATGCAGACATTCCAAAGCTGATAAGATTTTTGACAGGTCCGGATGCAGATTTTGAAAAGGTTTCAAACGGAAAGGCAGCCTATGTGAACACTCTGTATGGAAATCCGCTTCCAGATATGGATCTTTATGAGCTGACTTTGGAAAAGACAGAGCTTATCCTGTATGCCATTACGAAACGAAAGAAACATTTCCTGGAACTTTTGCGAAAGAATGGAGACTGGCTTATAAACCTTGACAGGAATTCGTTGATTCTGGATGAAGAGGTTTATAAAAGATGCCTGAATCTAAATACTTTAAATGAGCAAAATTTAAGGGATTGTGAATATATGGTAGTTCCCTGGAGAAAGAGTGAAGAATCACTGTTTTCGAAGCCTCGTGTATTTGAAGAATTGAAAATCCTGTACAATGTAAAAGCAGTCTATATAGACCTGTATGATCGTTTAGCATACTCCAAAAGTGATGATCGTCTTCGGGTGATTCGTGAGTTGATAAAAAGAGACTGCCTGACAGATGCATTAGAGGAAAATCAGATTGAGCGATTGGCAGAAGCTTTGTCAAAAAAGCCGCTTTCCAGATGGATGCAGGAGGATTTTAAAAACATTCTGGATCTTCGGCATGAAACAGCCATATGGATTCTGATATTTTTAATGGATTTTACTGAACTTTTAAAAGAGCTTACAAGGGATAATCAGGTTTACTTCCTTTTACATAATCAGAATCTTTTAAATGGCTGTTCCGGATTACCTGCATTGATGGACAAACTGCTGGCCCAGGATCCTTCCTGGAAGAATTTAAAGACAGAATTGAATATTTCGGATGCTTTTGTCGTGGAAAATAAATCCAATATCCAGAAGTTCATTTATGAAGGCGGCGCAGAGATCATGACTTCCTTTCTGAACAGGCAGCCGAAAAAGAAGGAAGAAATTCGAAGAATCGTAAATGCTGAGTTATTAGGAAAATTCATGGAGCTGAAATACCATGGAGGAGATCTGGGACGGGAAATTGCTTTTCCAATAAAAAGAGATACAGAAGAAATCTGGAAAGAAAAGCTGCTGCGCGTGGATTGTGGATGGGAAATCTGGGAAGAGGACAGCCTGCTTCCGATCATGCAGATAGGAGAAGTACCGCTGCGCAGCTGTATTTCCTATCGGAATGGTCCAAATTGTGATTGTCTGTTATCCTGTTTTGATGCAAATAAAAAAATTATATTTATCAAACACAATGGTAAAATTGTATTTCGTGCAATCCTCCGTCTGACAAAGGGATCTTTTGTAGCTGCGGATGAAAGGAAGACGATTGAGTTTGTTGATGTGACTGTCAAAAGCGAACCACATGAAAATAAAGCAGAAGAACTGGTTTTGTTTTTGGAACGTTATTATCAAAGCGGACTTAGCGAACAGGAAATACGAAAAGCAGTAAATTTAACTGCTATGCTGGTAAAAGAAAAAGCAGAAAAAATTGGAGCAAGGCTTGTACTTAGCAGCAGTTATAAGAATGTTCTGGAAAATAAAAACTATGTTTTGACAAACTTTTATATGTACATTTCTGCATCAAAAAATGGAAGCCAGTATCTGGACAGCCTTGGAGGGGCCGCTGGTGTCAGTGCTTCCGGAAGCTATACCTGCAATACATTTTTGCTGGAAGCAGAAGAGAGGAGAGAAGAGAGCTTATGAATATACGAAGGGCAGGAAGAAAAGTAGTAAAAAATCAACATAAAGAGTATGGCATATATCGGATTGGTTTTGTAAATATTTATGGTGAAGAAGATGAAACAGAATTGGACGCCATGAACATCAATGATCTGGAAAGATTATGGCTGTCTCTTTGTCCAGAATTTGAGAGCAAAGGAGACAGTGTACGCTATGTGGAACGGGTAGGTTAAAGAACGTCCGATGCAATTCTGGGAAAAAGTGTCTTGTAAAGGTCATTCATTGATGCTAAGATAAAATAAACAAAAGCATTTTCGAAAATTTCTTCATAACATAAAAAGAATAAAGTGGGAAGTGACAGCGAACGTGGCAGATGAAAAAATTATGCCAGAGAACGGATTGGAAGTACGTTACGAAAGATATAAAGGTATTATTAAGAATTTTACACTCATGAGTGACATATTTATGAGAAATGTTTTCAAACAGAGAGAATGCCTGGAATGTTCTGCAGGTCATTATGGAAAAACAGGATCTGAAAGTAATTGATCAGATCATCCAGAAGGATTATAAGAATCTGCAGGGACGATCCGCAATCTTGGACTGTGTTGCCAGAGATTCCGAAGGCAAACAGTTTGACGTGGAGATCCAGCAGGATAATGAAGGTGCATCACCTAAGAGGGCACGTTACCATAGTGGTTTGATGGACATGAACACTTTAAATCCGGGTCAGGATTTTGATGAATTACCGGAAAGCTATGTGATCTTTATTACCAGGGATGACATCCTTGGGTATGGCTTTCCTATTTACCATATTGACAGGCATATCAAAGAAGCTGATGATAGCTTTCAGGACGAAGCACATATTATATATGTGAATTCCAGAAAACAGGAAGACACAGAACTTGGGAGACTTATGCATGATCTGCATTGTAAGAATGCGGATGAAATGCACAGTCCGGTTCTTGCAAAACGGGTGCATGAATTAAAAGACACGCAGAAAGGGGTTGAGCTTATGTGCCATGAAATGGAGAAAATTTATAGCGAGGGAATGGAAAGCGGCGAAAAGCGCGGTGAATTAAAGGCTAAAAAGGAAACAGCCCTTTCACTTGCTGAAATGGGATTACCTGTTGAAAAAATCGCAAAAGCTGTAAACCATAATGTGAATGAAGTCCAAAAATGGATTGATGAAAACATGTGTGTAGCGAAGTAAATAAAAATAATATTATAGTGGGTAAGTCGGTTTTCGACTTACCCATTTATATTAAAAGTTAGAAATTTTGAGCACTATGTCCAACAATTCTAAATAGCAATATACAATAAAAGCAGATACATAAGCTGTTCTTTTAATGAAAAATGCAGCAATCCGGGCTGCTCCCATGCTTTTGCCGGATATGCTTTTTCAAAAAAGTCTCCATCTTTCCAATAGAGTCCATAAATTAGAAGATGTTTCCCCTCCCGGATAGCTTCCGGCTCCATAATCAACTCCCAACGAACCTGATCCATAAGGTGAAGATAAAGTGATACACATAGAACCAGGTTACTGGTACGATTGTGTGTAAGAAACTTCTGCTCCAATAATGAGGGCATTTCAAAAGAAATCTTAAAATTATTAAAAATTTCTCTGTATTCTATATAAAACTCCCATAAAGTAGCAGGTGTGATCTTATATCTTGCAGTGCGTGCAGATAAAAGAAATTGCCTCGGGCCAGAGGCCGCTGTTTGGTTAAGAAGAGCTTGTTTTACGGCAGATTTCACGGATTTTCCAATCAGTTCACCAAGTTTGGAATGTCCAGAAGCATCCGTAAGAGTTCTGGTACCACAAAGATTAGAAGCGATTACAATTCCATCAGTCCCAGAACCTGTTGCGATTTCTTCGGAATAGCAGCTTCCCAGTAATAACTGAGAAACAGCAGCAGCTTTCGATTCTCCACAAAGCATCAGTGCTCTGGACATTGCTGTATCAGTCAAATTCTGATTAATGAACAGAAAAATATTGATCGTTCCAGGAAGAGGCATTTCATAATTTCCATCCTCTTCGTAGTAAGAAGCGGGATCGCCGGGATGCATGCCATTGGAGTCAATTCCACCGGTCACAACAGCAGTTACCGTAAGATCCCGGAAGCATACTTCTTCTATAGCACGTAATTCAGTCCAGGCTGCGGTACTTAAGGCAGTAGTGCAGGAGGGTGAAAGACCAAGGGCGTGGACATGTGCAGCTAGATCTTTTTCATAAGTATCTCCAAGCATTTTACATTCATAAGAACCATTCATACAATTGATATTTACAGCATGAGAAAGGTGCCTTGTAAGGCCTCCGTTTAAAGGACTTGTGCTAAGAACTTTTGCTTTTTGTGAAAAAGTGAAGATGGTATTCCCCAATTTTTGCTCGCAGGTAAAAAATGTATTCATTACGTTTCCTTCTTGTGTATGTTTTTTTATTTATTTTATTAATATCTTTTGATTACGTCAATTAAAAGTGTTATCTTCTATATACTTTCGGGCATCAAAGGATATTGACTGGATGAAAAGGGAGGTTGATAGAATATTTAATGAAAATCAGATATAAAAAATGTATGTACAAAAGGTGAGAAATTGTCGCTATAAAACAATACTTTTATTTTCATAATCTAAAGATATCGAAACTGAACAGATTAATGTATATGAAAAAATATGAATTAATCTGTTTTTGTGTTATTATATAAAAATATGAATGCCCAATATCTACAAACAGTATAAGTTTTTAGGTCGTAAATCATTTTTAATTATAAAGGATTTTAATATGATAGATGAAATAACAATGAATGAATTAAGAAAATGAAAGATGAACTTCGTCGGCCAATGATGTTGCTTGTTAAAGCTCAAAAGAAATAAAAATATTATGAAGTAGGCAGTGCATAATTAAAAGAGAACTATAAATTATCGAGAGTTTTAGAAGCTTTTCTACAGGAAAATATAATTTTTACAAATTCTTAAAATTTATACCATAGTATCGTCATAAATATACTGTACATTAATAATTGCAGATGCTAATTAAGGTATCTCATTTTTAGATATTTTTCTTTTTCATATGCCGGTACGAAAGTATCGGTCTCCTTCCTTTTTAGGACGTATTATTATAATTTGCACAAATCTTAGCCCATAAGAGAGTGACGCTCTGCATATCCTCGGCAGGGCGTCCTTGTGCGTTTAAGGTATCTTGTTTTTCATAGTATATTCCAATATATGATGCCTTGAAAATTTTCCTGATGGACGTAGAAATGGCAGAGAAGTAAAAATGGTAAGCTTACTTGAAAAAATGATGAAACAGCAAGATGTGGTATTTCATTCGCTGTATTTTGTTGACGAATACAATATATTGTGTTACCATATAAATGGATTATTTTTTATGCATGGTTTGCCACGCAGCAAAGTTTTTTGTTCCGGATATGCTGTTCCGGGAGCAACATTTAGGCGAAGGCCTTTTATCAATAGGAAGACATCAAAAATCAAAAGAAGATTTTTGGTGTCTTTTTTTTGTTGTCCAAAAACGAAATGTGAAGTGTGCAAAAAAAACAGGAAGGGAGGAAATATAAAATAATCCATAAAAGATGAACAGGAAAATCAAAAAAGGAGGCAGAATATGGGACAGGATATATGCATTCGAAAAGATGAAAAACCATTGGGATATGACTGGGAATGTGGACATGAGGAATTATTTGTCAGAGTGAATATGTACTACAACGGATCCCTGTATGTCGGATTATGGCAAAAGCAAAAGGAATGTGAGGAAAAGCTGGAATTATTCGGAGATCTTACAATTGGAGTTATGGGATTCCTAAGGCCAGGGCAGGCAATAATCTCGGATTGCGGAGCAAAAGCAAAGGTTGCGTTTGTTGAGAAGTATAAACTCGGAAAAGTTGTAGGTAAGAGGAAAATCAATTATGGCAGCTATTATGTCGCAGAGTTTAATCTTGCACGACTTGCACAGCTCGATCCAGAAGGTACGGAAAGATATCTGCTCGAAAATGGTCTTGATCAAAAAGAATTTAAAGCAAATTAGGATAAAGAGGTACATTTGAAAACCAGGCAATAAAGGTGGTGCGGCATGAAAGACGACGAATATAAGGGATATTACTGTCTGCTGATCGCAATCCTGTGCGATTTGAATGCAGCGGAAGCCAGCACAATGTACGAATACGGACCAGATCATCCGCTTTGCCGGAAAATACTGAAAAAGAAAGTTCGGAAACCGTCCATAAAAAAGCTCAAGGAATCAGAAATGGCAGCGGCTATGAAGGCTCTTCTTGATCAGGGATACAGCCAGGATGCAGTATCGGAAGCATTTCAGTGTTTTCCATCTACGGTCAGGCGCAGAGTAAGAAAATTCACAGAAAGGAAGGAAACGAATGACAGATCAGAAATTGATTGCAGGAATATTTAATGATTTTTTAGGACTTTATACGGGTAAAATACAGACCGGTATCCGTCCTTTGATTGAAAAATATAAAAACCATCCCATGCTGATGGGGCTCCTCTCCAATTTGGATGAAGCGGCAAAGATTCAGGCACCGAAAGCCATGAAAGAAATCTATTCTTTCTATAAAGAATATCGTGGCAGGGATCTGGAAGATGCTGACTGGAAGGAACTGACGGAAAAAGCCCGTCAGATCTGTGCAGGATGGGAGGAAAATGAATGGGTTCGCCGTATTGTACTGGAAATGATCAGCCTTTTGGATTCTGATGATGCTGAGAGACGCAGGATTGCATTGGAAGTAGAAAAAGAAATGGAAGCGGCTGAACAGAAAATGAATGCGGCATAAAAAGCAGGCAGAGGCAGGAGATTTTTTCTTCTGCCTCATGTTTTTATCAGGAAAGAAGGGACCGATTATGTTAAATGAGATCATAAAAACTGCAGAAGAATTAAATACAGCAGCATTGTATTACCGCCAGAGCGGGAATATGGATGGTGTGCGGGAACTTGCCAAAGCACATGCAGTTTCCCAAAAACAGACAGAGGAATTTATTCAGGGCAGCCGCTATCGGCTGGTTGATATACCAATTGAGGAAAGAAAGTTTGCGAATGCGTCTGAAAAACTGCGTGCAGAAATGTTTGCCTTAAAGGATGCAGGCTTTGCAGACATCATAGGACAGTATCTTGTAAATCTTGCCAAAACGGATTCTGCTTTAGATGCACAGGTGTTAAAAAAACATAAGATGCTTCAGAGATGTTTGGATTATGTGACGCAAAAAGCCTACAACATTGCACTGGAGGGAGCGAAAAAAAAGGGAGAGAACGGCATTCGGGCCAATACAGGCCTGGCACTCTCCGGCGACCAGGTTTTTCCCTGGGTACTTGAATATTATGCGAAAGATGATGAAAAAGAAATAGCAGAAAAAGAGCAGGCAGAAAAGAAAAAGATTCAAAAGGAATGGGATTCGGTAAATAAGAGAACGAAAACAATACCGAAAAACCAGGGGACAAAGAAAGATTCCGAGGTGCATCCCAAAGAAGCAGCGGAGCAGGAAGAAAAGCATATCAGCAAGAAAAAATCAAAAGATTCCGGGCAGATGTCCTTGTTTGACATGATGCAGCCGAAAGAGAGTTAAAGGAGAAGGATATGATCGCATATAAAGGATTTCAAAAGGATTTGAAATGTCGGGGCTTTCAGTTTCAGGAGTATGGCATAAATGAAACGGAAAAAGCAAACTGTAGACAAAATGGATTTCATTGTGCAGAAAACCCACTGGATTGTCTCTGCTATTATCCGAATTGGAAAAATTCCGTGTATTACATAGTAGATGCATCAGGGGATTTGGATGAAGATGGAGAAGATTCAAAAATCTCCTGCACAAAGATGCGCCTGTTAAAGAAAATTGAATTGAGAAGCCTGTTATTACACGGAGCTGCTTACATGTCGAAATATCCAAACCGGAAATGGAACTCCCATGTTGCAAAAGAAAGCGGGACCAGCTGCAACGGATTTTGCATTGTACGTGGAAAAGACCCCAAAGCCAAAGGACAAAAGGGCGATTTACTGTTACTTTTAAAGGAGCAGCCTGGCAACAGCCAGATCCTGGAAATTGGGGTCATCTGTATCGATGGTCAGAAATATCCGGAGGAAGCATGGATTGATGTGACTGGAAAGCTGGTGGAGTTATGAGAAAAAAGAGGTTGATGGAGTTAAAACCATTAAAAGTGATGAACAGACATATCGCCGATGCAAAGAAAACGGAAATATCTTTGAGTACACTGGAGAAACAAAGGGGTGAACCCGGAAAATATCGGATGTATTGTCGGGCAGCAGTAGAAAAAGGAATTTTAAAAGTGTATCTGTTTGCCGTAACGGATATTGAGGAGAATATAAACTTTCCAAGGTACCGTCTGTTTATCAGCAGAAAAGAGAGACGGTTTATAACCTATGATGAAAAATTAAAAAAATGGAGAAAGGCACTTCTTGAAAGTATCTTATGGGATGTAAGAACTAATTTGGGCAACATCTATGTAAATGGCTGTGATACAAAGATCATCCAAAAATATTTAAAGACAATGCAGCCTGCAATCCGGGCACTGGAAGAGTTTCAGGCGAATATCCGTAAAGAACAAAGGATACGTCATGATAAAAAACTTACAGATTCATGGGACCAGGTGATGAAAACTGTATCTGGACTGCCTAAAAACTGGATCGGATGGGTTTCAAAATATGGAATTACGGAACACTATATCTTCTACAAGTATCAGAAAAATGGTGCTACAGAAGGATATTGTACATATTGCAAAAAACATGTTCCAATCCGCTCACCCAAATATAACCAGAAAGGACAGTGCAATGTGTGTGGACAACCAATTACTTTTCGTTCTGTGGGAAAGTCTGGAAGATTTTGTACAAAGTGGTACAGAGTCTATCTTATCCAGAGGAGACGCAAGACTTCTGGTTTTGTGCTCCGGATCTTTTATGCCAGAACGTGGTATAAAAAGGGCGGCTATACAGATTGCGAAACTACCTGCCATGAAGAGCAAAGAAGAATCTTCTCTGCAAATGGAAAGGAAATTTCCAATTTCGTTTATGATCTGTTCAAACAACGGGAAATGCGTTGGATTTCGTGTAGAAGTTCTTGGTATTATACTTGCTGTGACAGTCAATATAAAGGAATGGTTTATCCATATACCCTGTCGGATCTGTCCAGGCATGAATTAAAAGAAACAGGTCTGCGTGAGTACGCCCTTGGTCAGAAAAAGATAGATCCTGGAAAATATCTTTACCTATGGAAGACGTATCCGGTACTGGAACAGATTGTAAAAGCGGGGCTTTTCCAGTTAGTTGATGATGTACTGGACCACAGGGCAGCAGATGCAATAAAAAGAAAAGGCAGAAAACCAACAGAATTCCTGTCCGTAGATAAGAAAGAGTTTCGAAGACTCCGAGATATGAATGGCGGGGTAAAAGAACTTAAATGGCTGCAACTTGAAAAGAGTACAGGAAAAACAATCGGGGATGAAGAAATATGCTGGATGGTAAAAGAAGGATTTGAACCAAACGACCTGAAGTTTGTTCTGGATCAGATGAGCATCTGCCAGATTCGACATTATCTTGTGAAACAATCAGAAAAATCCGGGGATGATATCAGCCATGTGCTGCAGGTGTGGAACGATTATCTTTCTATGGCAAAAAGACTGGGAATGGATATACATGATTCCATTATTTACCGTACCAGAGATCTTCAACTGCGCCATAAAGAGGCGGTTTTGAAGATAGAAGAAATGAAACGCGGAATCCGACGCAGGGAGCTGGAAGAAAAGTATGTCGGATTTCAGAAACATCTCATTGATTTGAAAGAAAAATATGAGTTCAGTGACGGTGAATATCAGGTTATTGCGCCAAAGAGTATCGATGACATCCTGTATGAAGGTGATACGCTTCATCACTGTGTAAATAAGACGGATACTTATTTTGACCGGATCGTTTCAAAAGAAAGCTATATCCTGTTTTTGCGGGAAAAAGAGAATCCGAAAGTACCGTTTTATACACTGGAAGTTGAACCAGATGGAACCATCCGGCAAAAACGTGCGGAATTCAACCGTCAAAATAAGGACATTGATAAGGTGACTTCTTTTTTAACATTGTGGCAGAAGGAAATTCAGAAACGATTAACCAAAAAAGATCGTAAGAGCACAGAAGAAAGCAGGAAGCTCAGGCAGCAGAACTATCAGGAGATACGTGATAAGCATGTAGTTGTCCATGGCGGAACATTTGCTGGGGAACTTCTGGCTGATCTTTTAGAGAAAGACTTAATGGACCTACCAGTGGAATCGGCAGAAAACGAAGAAAGCCCTACTGAAATAGCGGCGTAAATAAAATGGATGCGGCAGGGAGTTCCCCTGCTGCATTTGAGCAGAAAAGATAAAATGACATTATATGCAGCAGAAAATGAAGGAGAGGATGGAAATGAATAAAAAAGAATTGCGTAACATGAAATTGCTGGAAGCTACGGATGAACTGATAAAACTTGCAAAAGAAGATGTGCCAGTAAGAGATAAAGGATACTATACGGAGCAGCTGATTTATCAGAGGGGGCTATATTTACGTGCAGAAGTAGAAAACAATATTTTAAAAGTAGCATTTTATCTGGCAGAATATCTTTCCAGGGACTGTCGGAAACCTGTATATACATTATATATTGATAAAAAGAACGATGTTTTTAAAGGGTATGATTACCGGACAAAGAAATGGTCAGATAGTATGCTGGATAAGACCATTTTCTCAAAATGGTTATATCAGGAAAATTCTTATATGAAAGAGGCGGATACAGCGTTGATCCAAAAGTATCTTGAAAGTGAATATGACGATGCTTTTTATGCACTGTATGTATATCAACGTGAGCAGAGACACCGGAGGCTGGGAATGAAATATGAAAAAATTCTGACAAGCTGGGATCAGTGTATGGATAGACTTCCCAAAATTCCGAAAGACTGGCTGAGATGGCAGAAAAAAGTTGGAATTACCCAGAATTTTATTTTTTATCATTACAGCCGCAGGAAAGATCAGACAGGATATTGTAGTTGGTGTGAAAGCGAAGTTCCAATCAGCCATCCTCACCATAATACAGTGGGGAATTGCCCAAAATGCAGACATCAGATTCAATATAAAGCATTAGGCCGGGCCAAAAATATAGAAACCCAAAAAGAGACTGCATACCTGCTTCAGACCTGTGGAAATAATGTGTTTGTTTTGAGAGAATTCCAGCTTCAGATGCTCATAGTAAGCAGCTCATATAAAAAACCAGTATATTCTTTCTTTGAGCGCCGGAGAATCCTGTATGATGAAGAATTAAATACGAAAGAATATTATTTCGGCCGTCATCATTGGACAAAAGAAAGCCGATGGATCCAGGGTAAATTACAAGTTCCACTGTATCCAGGTTACGGTGGCTATATGACATATGAAAGATATAATATGGGAAATATTTATGGAAAATCACTGCATGGTATTAAGAACAGGACATTCCGTAGGACAGGATTCTACGAATATGCAAAAGCCAAAAAGTACTTAGATCCGGTAAACTTTTTTGAAATGGTTAGAGAAAGACCTTATCTGGAACGGCTCATTAAAGCAGGACTTTATCATCTCGCAGAAGACATTATGGATAATAAAGCACAGATTTATTGTAAAGATTCCGGAAACCTTGGAAAAGCACTGGGAATTGACGGGTTCCGCTTGAAAAGGCTGCGTACAAACAATGGGGGAGAGATTTTTCTTCAATGGCTGTTGCTTGAAAAAACTCAAAACAAACTGATCCATGACGATGTGATTTTGTGGATGTGCCGGGAAAAGCTTAAACCAGCGGATCTTATGTTCATTATGGATCGTATGGCCCCTTTACAGATCAAAAATTATCTGGAAAAGCAGGCAGCAGAAAGTGGGGAATCCGTGAAAGACCTGATCAAAACATGGAAGGATTATCTTAATATGGCAATTCGGGTCGGAGTGAATGTGCAGGATTCTGTTATCTACCGTGCACGAAGGCTCATGCAGAGACATAATGAAATGATAAAAGAGATAGAAGCAAAAGATTTGATTTTAAGAGCCGGAGAGCTGGAAAAGAAGTATCCGGGTCTGAATCGTATATGCAGGGATTTGAAAAAATATGAATATGCGGACAAAGAGTATCAGATCGTTGTGCCGGAAAAAGTGGATGACATTTTGTATGAAGCAAAACTGATGCATCACTGCGTAAATAATACAGAAACCTATTATGAACGAATGAGCCAGCAGGAATCCTATATCCTGTTTTTGAGAAAGGCAGAACAACCAACGGAGGCGTACTATACGCTTGAAGTGGAACCGGATGGGACCATAAGGCAGACACGTACTTTTTATAACCAGCAGAATGAAGATATTGAGCTTGCAAGGGATTTTCTTGTAAAATGGCAGAAACAATTAAAAAAGAAACTGGCAAAAGAAGATTATAAACTGGCTGTAAAAAGTCAGAGTCTCAGGAAAAAAGAGATTGACGAGCTCCGCAGCAAAGGCGTTCGTGTAAACGGTGTTGGGTATTGCAACAAATTGCTTGCTGAAATTCTGGAGGAAGATTTAATGGAGGCTGGGAATCGAGAACTGGAAGAACAGGCCGCATAATAGCAGATTGATATATCACAAAAGTAACTTAACAGTAAAATGAAATTCCTGTGAAAATTTGGGGATATTTACAGAAACAGCTCTGAAATTCTCTTTTATTTAAGTATAAGGGATTTTATGGAATTCCTTAAATATACTCGAAACGGAGGATGAGATTTGGAGGAAAAATTAAAGTTGCTTTGGCTGATATTGATCTTTGTTGATTTTGGGCTTATGTTTGTTTCATTTCCAATCTTGATTTATGTGATTTTTTGTATGACATGAATACAAAAAGCCTTCTGTAAGTGCCCTTGTCCGGTGAAAAGACCGGAGGAGCATTTGCATGTATGCAACAGTTTATGCATGTATTCGCAGGAATACGAGTAAAATACTACCCAGCTGCTACTGTTTAAAGCCTGTAGTGAAATTGACATTAAGTATCTGGAATGATACGATAAAATTGAACATTTTGCAAGGCAGATCGCACAAATTTTATTCTGATACGAGGTCAGAATTTTATACTTTATACCGCGTCTGCGGATCAACCGATAAAGACACAAAAAGAGTAAAATGAACTCTTGGAGTGTCTTTTTTTGTTTGGCAAAATGTTTTGACATGTATCAGATCCAATCACGATAAAAGGAGGAAAGAAGTTTTTATGCCACGTAAAATCAGATCAAATTACATGGAGAAATTCAAATTTGTGTACAATGGCAGAACTTTTGAAAGTAAGCATAAATGCTGTAATTTTTATGGAATATGTTACCGTAGTGTAATGGCATATCAGAATCAATATAAATGTAGAACTGAAGAAGCGATTACACATTTTATTGAATTGAAAAAAAGTAAAGAGATCATATTCCGAAATCGAAAATGGGCCAGCATTAAGACCTGCTGCGAATTTTATGATTTAAACGAAGATTCTGTCAAGACCGATATGTGGAATCGAAAATGCACACCACAGGAAGCGATTGAACGGGCAATAGAATGGAAAAAGGCACATGAAATCACATATCATGGTGTGAAATACCCATCACTGCCTCAATGTTGTGAAGACCTGGAGATAAATCCTATATCAGTACGTTTGTATATGGAAAAAAATGGGGTTTCTTCTACACGTGCGATTACACATTATATCAAATCTAAAGAGAAAAGAGCCTTTGAATTCCGTGGAAAAGAATACAAAAATTTTACGGAATGTTGTCTTGCGTATGGATTAAAGCCAAAGTCAGTAAGTTCAGCAGTATTTAAAGCGAAACGTCCTCACGCGGATGTTATGGAAGAAATTATCTCTCATATGGAAGGTTGTATGCCAAAAGAAGTAACGAAAAAAGAAGAAATTCCTGAAAATCAGGTGATGTCTAAAGAAAGGCATCGTGCGAAAGAGGCTTTTTTTTATGAGGGAAATAAATATATCTCACTTGGACAATGTTGTGAATTCTATGGAATTAATGAATCTAGTGTACGCAGTAGAGCTTGGCGAAAAAAGTGTACATGGGAAGAAGCTGTGAAATATTATATTCAAAAAAAGGAAACAGAAACACCGAAAATGCAATTCTTTTATAAAGGGAAAAGGTATAAAAGTGTTTCAGCATGTTGTGCTGAATACGGCATTAATGCTTCCAGTGTGCGTAACCGTGCCAAAACAACAGAATGCAGCATTGAAGAATCTTTGGATCATTTCATAAAGAAAGCCAGAATGGAAACACAGCCGTCGGTATTTATTTTTAGAGACAAAACCTATAGGTCTTTGGAAGAATGCTGTCTGGAATATGGAGTCAACGCTGACAGTGTATCTTCAAGAAAATATAGATTGAATTGTACTATGGAAGAATCATTGGAGCATTTTATTGAAAATAAAGATATGATTGCCGAAAGAATACAAAAATTTACATTTAAAGGAATAGAATATCGAAGTCTCCGGGCATGTTGTCAAAAATATGGTATTGATGATATATGTGTGAGACAAAGAGCACGAGATAAGAATTGTTCTCTTGAAGAATCGTTTACACATTTTATGACGAGAAAAAGGAAAAAAATGTTAAGTAACCCGGAATTTGAATATCATGGAACTGTTTATCCATCGCTTAAAGTATGCTGTGAGAAATTAGGAATAAATAAAAGCAGTGTAATAAGTCGAAGCCATAGGACCGGATGCAGTTTACAGGAAGCAGTGGAGTATTATGTCAGCCAACAGGAACGTAGAACATTGGATTAATCTATAAGGCCAGCAGGCAGCCTTTTTTAGAATTTATATAATAGAGAGGAGGAACGGTCAATATCATCTGCCTGCAGATATTGACCGGTTATATATGTTGCGAAAAAAAACACAGCCGGAAGCAAACAACGATAAAATTCTTATATCCGTTAAAGAAGCCTGTGAGCTTACAGGACTTTCTGAGAAAACAATGAGATCATTGATGAATGAAAACTGTTTCATGGTACGGATTGGGCGCAGAACACTGATTGATAAGAAAAAATTTCAAAAATGGATAGATCGGCAGTCTTGAAAGCTTTTTTTTGTTGTGCTAAAATATATATCCAGTGCCATGCATTATCATCAGAAAGGATGGTGGTGTTATGGGCAAAAACTTAAAGGGTAAAGAATTAGGAAAAGGATTATATCAAAGAAAAGATGGACGATATGAGGCCAGAATTTTCGTTCGCGGTACAGGAAAAACGTTTTCAATTTATGGTACAAATTTACAACATCTAAAAAAAGAAAGAAATGCCTACCTTGCTAATGTTTCCCCCGGAATTGCAGGATATGATCCTAGAATTTCTGTTTCAAAGTGGTATGAAAAATGGATGCTTATTTATGTGGTGCATTCTGTTAAAGCAACCACTTTAAGTAACTATGTAAATGGTTTTGAGCGAGTAAGAGAATATATTGGTTACATGAGGTTAATAGAGGTCCGTCCAACACATATTCTTGACATGATAAAGGGACTCGAAGAAGAAGGATATGCACGTACAACGGTAATACAATCATTAAGTGTAGTCCGTCAGCTTTTCAAAAAGGCATATGGTGGAAAAATGATACCCATAGATCCCGTAGCCGATATTAAACTGCCTAAAGAAGAACCGGGTGAAATACCTGATGAGAAGATAATGCAGGAACAAGAAGATGAAAAATGTCTTAGTGTATATGACACTCATCGTTTCCTTGAGAGCTGCAAGAATACCCGGTATTATGAACTCTTTTTTATTCTTCTTCATACAGGATTACGTATAGGGGAAGCACTTGCCCTAGAATGGTGTGATCTTGACTTTAAGCATGAAAAGCTTCGTGTATATAAAACCTTAAACAGAGTTACAAAATATTATGATTCGAAAGGAAATGAACTTCCTGAAAGGTATTCTACTATTCAGATTACAACACCAAAGAAAAGTGCCAGCAATAGAAAGGTTCCATTAACGGATGCAGTGATTGCTGCTTTTATGAGCTGGAAGGAAAAACAGGATCGTGATAAAGAAAAACTGGGGAAAAACTGGGGAAAAACAAATATACTTTTAAAAAAATATCCCGGTCTGATTTTTACAACATCTTCAGGAAGAAGTTATCTTCCATCATCAGCTCAAACAGAATGCAGGCGGATTGTTGGGATTGTTAATAAGCATGAAATTGCTCTGGCAGAAAAAGAGAACAGAGATCCGAATTTAATGGATGTTCATCCTCATATTTTCCGTCATACTTTTGTAACAAGATGCATTCAATCGGGAATGGATGCCGCTACAGTAAAGAAAATAGCTGGACACTCTGATGAAAAAATGACTAATTATTATACACACATTGAAGAAGAACATATAGATGACGAATACGAACTGTATATTCAAAAATACGGAACAGAAACCTGATTTTGCAAATGGAGATAAAATTTTAAAGAGAGGTTTAAATACTTGAGTATAGACAAAAACACTAACGAGGGAAAAAACTATCGTAATAATGTGGTCAAATCAACATCTGGAACTTCTAAAAGCCGCATAAACACTGGGTTTCCGGAGAATATTAGTGTATTATCACCGATGATGCAGGAATACTGCAAGACAAAGGAAACCTACAAAGACTGTATTTTGTTCTACCGCCTGGGCGATTTTTATGAGATGTTTTTTGAGGATGCGCTGCTGGTGTCCAAGGAGCTGGAGCTGACACTGACCGGTAAGGACTGCGGGCTTGAGGAGCGTGCGCCGATGTGTGGGATTCCGTTTCATGCTGCGGAGACTTATATCAAGCGTCTGATCGAGAAGGGGCATAAGGTGGCAATCTGTGAGCAGGTGGAGGATCCGAAGAAAGCCAAAGGTCTGGTAAAGCGTGAAGTTATCCGTGTTGTCACACCTGGAACGACTTTGGATGCGACTTCTCTGGATGAGTCCAAGAATAACTATCTGATGTCCATTGTATCAATGGAGGATCATTTTGGCTGCGCCATCGCAGATATTACAACCGGTGACTGTTTTCTGACAGAAGTAGACAAGCCTCAGAAACTTCTGGATGAGATCAACAAATTCGTCCCTGCGGAAATCATCTGCAATGACGCTTTTTTTATGAGCGGAATTGATACAGAAGATCTGAAAGACCGCCTTCGTATCTGTATTTTCCCGCTGGATAACTGGTATTTTGATGACAGTCTGTGCAAGCGCACACTGAGAGAACACTTCCATGTAAATACACTGGAAGGACTTGGTATCCAGGATTATGACAGCGGCGTGATCGCAGCAGGAGCGCTTTTTCAGTATCTGAATGAGACACAGAAGACAGCCTTATCTCATATGGCATCGATCCGCCCGTATTCCGCGGATAAATTTATGCTGATCGACAGTTCTAGCCGCAGAAACCTGGAACTGGTAGAGACACTTCGTGAGAAACAGAAACGAGGATCTCTTCTCTGGGTACTTGATAAGACAAAGACCGCAATGGGAGCCAGAACGTTACGAGGATATGTAGAGCAGCCGCTGATCGATGCATCTGAGATCCGTGCTCGTCTGGAGGCAGTGGAAGAACTGACCCAGAGGCCGATGCTGCGCGATGAGATCCGTGAATATCTCAATCCGATCTACGATCTGGAGAGATTGATCAGCCGCATCAGTTATCAGTCCGCAAACCCGAGAGATATGGTGGCGTTTGCTTCTTCACTGGCAATGATCCCGTATATCCGCCAGGTCCTTCAGGAATTTGAGGCTCCGGTCCTTAAGAAAATCTATGAAGATATGGACCCGCTTGAGGATGTCACAGATCTGATCAAACGCGCGATCGTGGATGAACCGCCGCTCGCACAGAAAGACGGAGGCATCATCAGGGAAGGTTATCATGCAGATGTCGACAAATACCGCCGTTCCAGGACCGACGGCAAGAAATGGCTTGCAGAGCTGGAAGCCCGCGAAAAGGAACGTACCGGGATTAAGACACTCAAGATCAAATACAGCCGTGTGTTTGGATATGCCCTTGAGGTAACGAATTCATTCAAAGACCAGGTTCCGGATAATTATGTCCGCAAGCAGACACTGACCAATGCCGAGCGCTATATCACACAGGAACTCAAAGAACTCGAAGATCTGATCCTCGGCGCGGAGGACCGCCTGTATGCGCTGGAATATGAACTGTTTGCAGATGTCAGGGATAAAGTCGGACAGGAGGTTGTCCGTATCCAGCGGACAGCGAAGGCAGTTGCAGCGCTCGATGTTTTTGCCTCTCTTGCCCTTGTTGCTGAGAAAAATAACTTTGTCAAACCGAAGATTAACGAGAGCGGCGTCCTGGATATCAAGGGCGGCCGTCATCCGGTCGTAGAGCAGATGATCGAAAACGATATGTTTATCTCCAATGATACATATCTGGACAATCAGAAAAAACGTGTCTCCATCATCACCGGACCGAATATGGCAGGTAAATCTACTTATATGCGTCAGACGGCCCTCATCGTTCTTATGGCACAGATCGGAAGCTTTGTTCCGGCAGAGAAGGCAAACATCGGAATCGTGGATCGTATCTTTACGAGAGTCGGTGCATCTGATGACCTGGCAAGCGGACAGAGTACTTTTATGGTGGAGATGACAGAGGTTGCCAATATTCTCCGAAACGCGACATCCAGAAGCCTTCTGATCCTGGATGAGATCGGACGTGGAACAAGTACCTTTGACGGACTGGCGATCGCATGGGCGGTGATCGAGCATATCAGCAACACCAAGCTCTGCGGAGCCAAGACACTTTTTGCAACGCATTATCATGAACTGACCGAACTGGAAGGCAAGATTCCGGGCGTTAATAACTATTGTATCGCTGTCAAGGAAAAAGGTGACGACATCGTATTCCTGCGTAAGATCGTCAAGGGCGGCGCGGATAAGAGCTATGGTATCCAGGTAGCGAAGCTTGCCGGTGTGCCGGATTCTGTCATCAACCGTGCAAAAGAACTCGTCGAGGAACTCAGCGATGCGGATATCACGGCAGCAGTCAAGGACCTGACCGCACCGAAGAAAAAACAGAAGATCGTCTATGACCAGGTAGATATGGCACAGATGTCACTTTTTGATACCGTGCAGGATAATGATATCGTAGAGGAGATCAAAAACCTGGATATGACGAATCTGACACCGATGGAAGCTATGAATATTTTATATAATTTACAGAACAAGATCAAAAACCGCTGGTAAAAAGGATCTTTGTTTATCCGGAATGGGGAGGTAACTTTGAGAAAAATTGCAGTCTTAGATCAGAATACAATCGACAAGATCGCAGCAGGTGAGGTGGTGGAACGCCCGTCCTCTGTGGTGAAGGAGCTGGTAGAAAATGCAATTGATGCCGGTGCGACAGCCGTTACAGTAGAGATCACTGACGGCGGCAAAAAGCTGATCCGCATCACCGACAACGGATCTGGTATGGAAGAAGACCAGATCCCGCTGGCTTTTCTCCGTCATGCGACCAGCAAGATCGAGAAAGTTGAGGATCTGGAGCACATTGCTTCCCTTGGTTTCCGAGGAGAGGCTCTTTCCAGTATCGCGGCAGTTTCACAGGTGGAACTGATCACCAAGACTCCGTCTGCCATCAGTGGAAACCGTTATGTGATCGAAGGCGGCGTGGAGCATTCGCTGGAAGAACTTGGTGCACCGGAGGGTACGACATTTCTTGTACGGAATCTGTTTTATAATACCCCTGCCCGCAGTAAATTCCTGAAATCAGATACAACAGAGGCGAATTATATCCATACCCTGATGGAACAGCTTGCACTTTCTCATCCGGAGATCTCTTTTAAATACATCCAGAATAAACAGGTCAAGCTGCATACTTCCGGCAACTACAGTGTCAAAGATGTGATCTACAGTGTGTATGGCAGGGATATCGCCAAAGCGCTTCTCGAAGTCGAGCAGGAGAATTCGTTCATGAAGATCACCGGCTTTGTCGGAAAACCGGAGATCGCGAGGGGAAACCGTTCTTTTGAGAATTATTACATCAATGGTCGTTATGTCAAGAACAATATCATCACCAAAGCCATTGAGAACGCGTACAAAGGCTTTCTGATGCAGCATAAATTCCCGTTCGTTTCTCTGCGTATGGAGATGGAGGGGAATGATCTGGATGTCAATGTCCATCCAGCCAAGAGGGAAGTACGTTTTGCGAGGGAACAGGAAGTTTACGATGCGATCTATGATACGGTGCGAAATGCCCTGACCAGACGCGAGATGATACCGAAGGTCACACTTGGTCAGGAAGAAACTTCCAGGAAAGAAAATGTGGTCAAGTCTTCTGCGGTACCGGAGCCGTTCGAGCAGAAACGCCGGGAGCAGATCTACGGTACACCGATATCCAGACCGCAGCCGGTGCGAGAAAATCCGGCAGCTTATTCGACGATGCACCCGGCAAAAACGGAGGGGATTTTATCAGAAAAAAATCCGTCCCCGGCACTGACACCTTCTGAGGAGAATCTGTTTGCAGGAACACTCAGGAAGAATCAGGAGCTGGATGAGGTGAAGAAGAAAGTCGAGTTGGAGCAGCAGGCAAAAATGGCAGAAACACTATCGAAAAAAACAGCACCAGCCACGACGACCATACCGCAGGCGCAGGAGACACCAGCAATCGCAAAATCAGAGGAATTACAAATACAGGAACTTCCGGTAACAGAAAAATCATCAGACGCTACGAAACCCGTACCGTCAATAGAATCAGAAGCGCAGACAGAACAGACAAGCACAGAGACACCATCTGCTCCAGCAGAACCATCTCCCGCACCACAAAAAGAGCCAGCCCCCAAACAGCTGGAACTCTTCGAAGAAAAGCTCCTTGCTCCGGAATCCCGAAACAGGATTCGGATGATCGGTCAGGTATTTGATACCTACTGGCTGGCAGAATTTGACGATAATTTCTACATCATCGACCAGCATGCAGCCCACGAAAAAGTCTACTATGAACGCCTGGTAAAGAAATTCCGTGAGAATTCCATAGATTCCCAGTACCTGACACCGCCGCTGATCGTTTCCCTTAATATGCAGGAAGAGGAAATCTTAAACGCAAACAAAGATTACTTTGAACAGTTTGGTTTTGAGATCGAGCATTTCGGTGGTCGTGAATACTGCATCAGTGCTGTGCCATCCAATCTTTATGGTCTCACCGAAGAAGAACTTTTCCTTGAGATGCTGGATCATCTGGACAGCGACAACAGCAAAGATGCACTGGATATTTTTGCATCCAGGCTCGCCACGATGGCGTGCAAGGCGGCAGTCAAGGGAAACAACCGCCTTTCGATGGAGGAAGCTGAGAAGCTTTTGGATGAACTTATGACACTTGAAAATCCATACCACTGCCCGCATGGAAGGCCAACCATCATTTCCATGACAAAGACAGAGATGGAGAAAAAATTCAAACGAATCGTATAGGAGTATGTTATGAAAAAGCCATTGATCGTGCTGACAGGTCCTACCGCAGTAGGAAAAACAAGCCTCTCCATCTCCCTTGCAAAAGCAGTGAACGGAGAGATCATCTCGGCAGATTCCATGCAGGTCTATAAAGGAATGGATATCGGCTCTGCAAAGATCCGTAAGGAGGAGATGCAGGGCGTTACGCATTACCTTGTAGATATCCTGGAACCGGAAGAAGAATTTCATATCGTAAAATTTCAGGAACTGGCAAAAGCCGCCCTGGAAGAGATCTATGCCAAAGGCAAGATCCCAATCCTGGTAGGCGGCACCGGATTTTACATTCAGGCAGTGACCAGAGACATTGATTTCACACAGGCAGAACAGGAAACTTCTTATCGGGAGGAACTGGAGCAGTTTGCAAAAGAAAAAGGAGCTGAGTATCTCCACGAGAAACTTCGCGAAGTAGATTCCAAAAGCGCAGAGAACATCCACGCAAACAATGTCAAACGTGTGATCCGCGCGCTGGAATTTTATCATCAGAACGGCACCCCGATCTCAGAACATAATGAAGAACAGAAACAGCAGACGTCACCATATAATCTGGCATATTTTGTCCTGACCGCACCGAGGGAGATCCTGTATGAGAGGATCGACAGGCGTGTGGATCAGATGATGGAGGAGGGACTTCTCGAAGAAGTAAAATCTCTGAGAGAACGCGGATGCCACCGTGGAATGGTCTCCATGCAGGGGCTTGGCTACAAAGAGATCCTTGCCTATCTGGAAGGAGAATATCCTCTTGAAGAAGCAGTGCGTATCCTCAAAAGAGATACGAGACATTTTGCAAAACGCCAGCTCACCTGGTTTCGGAGAGAACAGGATGTGATCTGGGTGGACAAAGAACAGTTCCACTGGAACGAAGCGGAAATCTTGGAATACATGATGAGCGTCCTGAAAGAACAGGACCTTCTTGGATAAACGACGAATACAGAAAGGAATGATAAGAAACCATGAAAGAAATGTATGAACAGCTTGGTATCTCCTCAGAAGTATATGACTTTGGAGTGCAGATCGAGGCATCTTTAAAAGAACGTTTTCAGAAATTTGATGAAGTCGCAGAGTACAATCAGATGAAAGTACTCCTCGCAATGCAGAAAAACAAAGTAAATGCAGACTGTTTCCAGTCTTCCTCAGGATACGGATACGATGATTTCGGCCGTGATACACTGGAAAAAGTATATGCAGATACCTTCCATACAGAGGCCTGCCTGATCCGTTCCCAGATCACCTGCGGAACACATGCACTTGCGATCGCCCTGTTTGGAAATCTCCGTCCGGGAGATGAACTTCTGGCTCCTGCCGGCAAACCATACGATACTCTGGAAGAAGTCATCGGCATCCGTCCGTCCAGAGGCTCTCTTGCAGAATATGGCGTTACTTACAGACAGGTAGACCTCAAAGAAGACGGAACGTTTGATTACGATGCGATCCGTGCAGCCATCAACGAAAAGACACGCCTGGTAGAGATCCAGCGTTCCAAAGGATATCAGACAAGACCATCTTACTCTGTAAAGCAGATCGGCGAACTGATCGCATTTGTAAAGAGCATCAAACCGGATGTGATCTGTATGGTAGATAACTGCTACGGAGAATTCGTAGACACAATCGAGCCGAGTGATGTCGGAGCAGACATGATCGTCGGTTCCCTGATCAAGAACCCGGGCGGCGGTCTGGCACCGATCGGTGGTTACATCGCAGGAACAAAAGAATGCGTAGAAAACGCTGCTACCCGTATGACCTGTCCGGGACTTGGAATGGAAGTCGGTGCGTCTCTCGGTGTAAACCGTTCTTTCTATCAGGGATTTTTCCTTGCACCGATGGTGACAAAGGGTGCACTCAAAGGAGCAGTTTTTGCAGCAAATATCTATGAGAAGCTTGGTTTCCCGGTCGTACCGAACGGAAGTGAACCGCGTCAGGATATCATCCAGGCGGTAACTCTTGGCACACCGGAAGGTCTGATCGCATTCTGCAAGGGCATCCAGGCAGCAGCACCGGTTGACAGCTATGTAGACCCGGAACCATGGGATATGCCGGGATATGACAGCCAGGTGATCATGGCAGCAGGTGCCTTTGTACAGGGATCTTCGATCGAGCTTTCAGCAGATGGTCCGGTAAAACCACCGTATGCCGTTTATTTCCAAGGCGGACTTACCTGGGAACATGCAAAACTTGGTGTCCTGATGTCTCTCCAGAAACTGGTAGAGAAGAATCTGGTCACTCTCCCATCAAAATAAGGAGTCGTTATGGATAAAAAACCACAGGTGATCGTTGTCGGCGGCGGAGCTGCCGGACTGACTGCCGGAATCATGGCTGCCAGAAACGGAGCAGCCGTCACGATTCTCGAACAGAATGAGAAACCGGGCCGTAAGATCTGCGTGACAGGAAACGGCCGCTGCAATCTGACCAATCAGGAGATGTCCTGGGAAAAGTTCCACGGACAAAACCCGGCATTTGTCAGGGACATTCTGTCTCAGTTTTCGCTGGAAGATACTTTGAAATTTTTTGACGAACTGGGAATTGTTGTGACAGACAAAAAAGGCTGGCTTTATCCAAGAGGCGGCCAGGCGAAATATATTCCGGAGCTTTTGCTTCTTAAGGCACGCTCCCTTAAAGTCAAGATCAAAACAAGAGAAAAGGTCCAGAAGATCTACAGAGAACAGGATCTCTGGAAAGTCCAGACAGAAGGGTGGACCTATGAGGGGGCTGCAGTCATTCTCGCGAATGGCTCCAAAGCTTCTTCCGTACAGGGTGCAGATGGAAGCGGATATGTACTTGCCAGGGAACTCGGACATCATATCCTCAAACCGCTTCCTGCGCTGACAGGGCTCAAGGTAAAAGGCAATTTCTTCTCCGCATGGGCAGGTGTGCGCACCGACTGCAAAGTCACTCTGTGGATCGATGGAACGGAAACTGCCAGCGAGACAGGGGAGATCCAGCTGACGGATTATGGGATTTCCGGAATACCGGTCTTTCAGATCAGTGGAATGGCAGCCAGAGCCCTGGAAGAGAAACGCAAAGTATCCGTTACGCTGAACTTTTTCCCAGAATATACAGAGAAGAACATTCAAGAACTTCTCACAAAAAGGGAAAAAGAATATCCGGAACTTTCCAGGACAGAACGCCTGCTGGGGCTTTTGCCGGATAAACTGATCAAGGTTATCCTGAAACAGAAAGATCCATACAGAGCAATGACTGCTTTTCCTCTTGAGATCAAAGGAACCAGCGGATTTGAACAGGCACAGGTCTGCACAGGCGGTGTAGATACCGGTGAAGTAGATCCGGAGACTCTGGAATCCCGGCTCCATAAAGGGCTGTATTTTGCAGGGGAACTTCTCGACATCGACGGTCCCTGCGGCGGCTATAATCTACAGTGGGCATGGTCGAGCGGAGCAGTGGCAGGCATTCATGCGGCAAAGGAGATAAGATGATAAGGATCACACAGTTAAAACTTCCTATAAACCATACAAAAGAACAGCTGGAAAAGAAGATCGCCCGGACGCTGAAATGTCAGGAGGGCAGCTTCACATACGAGATCATAAGACAGTCCCTGGACGCCAGACACAAGGACGACAAAAAATTCGCCTACACCGTAGATGTCATGGTGCCAAAGGAAAAACAGATTCTGAAAAAAGTTCACAGTAACAATATTATGTCAACAGAAAAGAAAAGATATCATTTCCCGAAACCTGGAAGTACGGAGCTGATTCATCCACCTGTCATCGTCGGAAGCGGACCGGCAGGACTTTTCTGTGCGTGGTATCTGGCAAGGGCAGGATACTGCCCGCTTGTCCTCGAACGGGGAGAAATGGCGTCCAAACGAAAAGAAACGGTAGATCATTTCTGGAAAGACGGTGTTCTCAACCCGGATTCTAATGTGCAGTTCGGCGAGGGCGGAGCAGGAACTTTTTCTGATGGAAAGCTGAACACTCTGGTCAAGGATCCAAACGGACGTAACCATGAAGTCCTGGAACGATTTGTAAAAGCCGGAGCCCCGAAGGAGATCGTCTATCAGCAGAAACCACATCTCGGAACCGATGTACTGATTGGGATCGTAGAAACACTTCGCCATCAGATCGAGGCAATGGGTGGAAGTTTCCGCTTTGAAACGACAATGACGGACCTGATCCTTAAGGATGGCAGACTGGAAGCCGTTGAGGTTAACTACGGAGAAAAGATCCCGGCAGAGGTCTGCGTGCTGGCTCTCGGCCACAGCGCACGGGATACTTTTGAGATGCTGAACCGCCGCGGCGTTTATATGGAACCGAAGTCGTTTGCTGTCGGACTCCGTATGGAGCACCCACAGAGCATGATCAACAAAGACCTCTATGGTGAGGAAGAAAATGAGATCCTGGGGGCGGCGAGCTACAAGGTGACACATACCTGCGAGAATGGCCGTGGCGTGTATTCCTTCTGTATGTGTCCGGGAGGTTATGTCGTAAATGCTTCCTCGGAGCCGGGACGACTTGCCATTAATGGCATGAGCTATCAGGCGCGTGACAGCAAAAATGCAAACAGTGCCCTGATCGTCACCGTAAACCCAAAAGATTTCCCGGATGAGACACCACTTGGCGGGATCGCATTCCAGAGAGAACTCGAACGAAAAGCGTGGGAACTCGGCGAAGGAAGGATCCCGGTTCAGCTTTTTGGAGATTTCAGGAAAGATCAGGCAAGTACAGAATTCGGGGAAGTCGTTCCTCAGATGAGGGGCGGATTTGTACTTTCCAATGTGCGTTCCATTCTTCCAAAGGCAATCGGGGATTCCATCGAGGAAGGCGTTCTTGCATTCGGTAAGAAACTTCATGGCTTTGACCGTGAAGATGCGCTCTTAAGTGGAATTGAGAGCCGGACTTCTTCTCCTGTAAGGATCACAAGGAGTAAAGAAGGACTCTCTAATATAGAAGGAATCTATCCATGCGGAGAGGGCGCAGGATATGCCGGAGGCATCACTTCTGCTGCGATGGATGGGATCAAGGCGGCAGAGTTCATTTGTGAAAAATTTAGAAATTTCTAGGAGGGAGTGTACATCTCCCTCTTTTTATGCTAAAATGAGTTTTGATTCTTCGGGGGCCTGAACTTATTTAGAGAGCGCAGGTAAGATATATGAATCAAACCATCAAAGATATACCGGAATCCGAACGTCCTTATGAGAAATGCATGCGGGACGGGGAGAGTACACTCAGTGACAGTGAACTTCTGGCAGTGATCCTCCGGTCCGGGACCAGAGGGAAGAATTCGCTGAACCTCGCAAATGAGATCCTGAACCATATGGAACATTCTTCATATCCCGGTCTTTTGGGAATCCTTCACAGTTCCCTTTCAGACCTTAAGAAGATACATGGGATTGGCACTGTCAAGGCGGTGCAGCTTAAATGCATTGGAGAATTGTCAAAGCGAATCTCATGTGCGGCAGCCAGACCAAACTTGAGTTTTCAGAATCCGGATTCGATTGCAGCCTATTATATGGAGCAGCTTCGTCATCAGGAACAGGAAATAATGATCTGTATGATGCTGGATAACCAGAACCATTTACTGAATGATACGATTCTCTCCAAGGGAACAGTCAATGCAACACTGATCACTCCAAGGGAAGTATATCTGGAAGCACTTCGCTATCATGCGGTCAGTCTAATTCTGGTACATAATCACCCGGGTGGCAATCCGGTTCCAAGCCAATGTGACCGCGAAGTCACAGAACGGATTTTCCGGGCAGGAGAGATGCTTGGGATTGGTCTTCTGGATCATATCATTATCGGTGATCACAGGTATGTAAGCTTCAGGGAAGAAGGAATACTCGGAGAATACCTGGAATGAAGGGATTGTTTTATGCTTTTAAGAAAAACATACGGAATAGATCTGGGAAGCAGCACGATTAAAGTCTATTCCTTTTTAAAAAACAAGAGTTACATGGAAAAAAACATGGTAGCATCCAGAGGACGCAGAATCATTGCAGTGGGAAATGAAGCCTATGAGATGTTTGAAAAATCTCCGGTAGACATTGCCGTGAATTCTCCGATGACATTTGGTATGATTGCAAATCTGGAACTCCAGGAGATCGCATTATACAGTATGATGAAAAAAATCGATAAATTTCTGGGAGTTGGATCCGATATGTTTTTTTCAGTTCCACTGGATATGACTGCGATTGAGAAGAGGGCGTATTATTATGTGGCAAATGGACACTGGCTTCATCAGAACCGGGTTTACATGGTAGAAGCTCCGATCGCGGATGCACTTGCAATGGGAGTCCGGATGGAGAAAAATGAAGGCAGTATGGTTGTCAATATTGGTGCACAGAGCACACAGTTTTCTATTCTGACAGACGGAAACATTATCATTTCCAAGAAAGTTCCGATCGGCGGCAGACAGATGAATGAAGCAATCTGTGCAGAGATCCGCAAGCGTTACAACCTGCAGATCGGTACGCGGACCGGGAAACGGCTCAAGATTGCGATGGGCCGTCTGAACGATCAGCGGAAGGAGGCACGCAAGGTAGTTGGAATTGACAGCATCTCCGGTCTTCCACGGGAAGAAGTTATTTCCGGATATGTGGTAAATGCCGGGATTATGGACTGTGTGAATGAGATTGCAGCAGAAATGAAGACGTTTCTGGAGCGAATTCCACCGCAGATTGCCTACCACATTGCCAGAGAGGGGATTTATCTCACCGGAGGAAGTACGCGAATTCCATATATTGATAATTATCTTGCGAGCTATACAGGATTTTCCTTTAACTTATCGCCTTTCTACGAAAAGGCGACAATCTGCGGTCTGGAGAAGATCATCCGTGACCGTGACCTGATGAAATGGGCACAGCCCGTTAAACAACGTAAATTATAATTTTTTAGGGGTATGATACATGAGAAACCTGAAAAAGAAATTTCAATTTCGTATACATTTAAAGAGTAAACATCTGCTGGTGATCATGACATTTTTCTGTGGAAGTGCTGTGGTATCGACACTGGCTTCCGGTGTTACATCGGAGCCGCTGGCAGAGGCAGCAGGAATGATCGTAGTTCCATTTGAAAAAAGTATCAATGGGATCGGAAGCTGGATCGGTGAGATCAACCAGACATTTCAGGATAAGCAGGATCTAATCGATAAGAACCAGGAACTGCAGGATGCTGTTGATACACTTACAGAACAGAATAATATCCTGATCCAGAATCAGTCAGAACTTTCCAGACTTCAGGAACTTTACAATCTGGATGAGGAATATTCCTCATATCCTAAGGTTGCTGCCAGAATCATTTCCAAGGACCCTGGAAACTGGTACGATACCTTTATGATCAATCGCGGAAGTAATGATGGTATCCGTGTGGATAATAATGTGATCGCTGGTAAGGGGCTTGTAGGAATTGTTACAGAAGTAGGACCAAACTGGGCTACCGTCCGTGCGATCATTGATGACAGCAGTAATGTAAGTGCAATGACCGTAGGCACAGATGACACCTGTGTGGTAGAAGGAGAACTTGAACTGATTGATGAGGGGAAACTTCGTTTTTCACAGCTTTATGACAAGGATGATAAAGTTACGGTAGGCGAGAGAGTTGTTACTTCCAATATCAGTGACAAATATGTAGAGGGACTGTTTATCGGTTACGTCAGCGAGATTGAACTGGATACCAACAATCTGACAAAGACCGGTACAATTGTAACACCGGTGGATTTTCAGCATCTTAAGGATGTCTTTGTTATCACGGTAAACAAGCAGGATGCAGTTGATAACAGTGGAGCAGCGGATACTTCTTCTGATGCAGATACCGACCAGGAGGGAGCAGAATAATGAAAAGTAAAATCGTTCTGTTTTTTACGATCATTTTGTCTTTCCTTTTGCAGTCAACACTTCTCCAGAAAATCGCCATTGGCTCGATCACTCCGAATCTTCTGTTGATTCTATGTGTTTCCATGGGGCTGATGCGGGGACGTAAGAGTGGCCTGTGGACGGGATTTTTCAGCGGACTGCTTGTAGACCTGTTTTATGGATCTGTATTTGGATTTTATGCGCTGATTTATATGTATGCGGGATTTTTCAGTGGTTATGCATTCCGTATTTATTATGATGATGATATCAAAGTTCCAATGGCTCTCACTGCAATCATGGATCTGTTCTATAATCTGGCAGTGTATGGACTTCAGTTTTTCCTGAGAGGAAGGCTTGGACTTTTTACATATCTGTACAGGATCATTATTCCGGAAATTTTTTATACAGTGTTTCTGACAATGATCGTTTATAAGATTTTTTATTATATTAATCATCGCTTCATGAGTGCGACCAGGAAAGAAAGGGAATCTATTTGGGTACTAAAATAAAAAAAATATTCAAAAAAATTCAACTGAAACGAACCTCTGTGCTTTTGCTGGTGTTTATTCTTTTGTCTTTTGTTCTGATACGCCAGCTTTATGAGCTGCAGATCATTCAGGGCGAGGACTATATTGATGAATTCCAGACAAGGACCACCAAGACACGTGTCCTCAAAAGTACCAGAGGTAATATTTATGACAGAAACAATAAACTGATTGCTTCCAATATTTTGTCATATTCTCTGACATTTGAGGATAATGGAAGTTATGATACGACCCGCCAGAAAAACCTGACATTAAATGGTACTGCTTATAAGGTTTTGCAGATCCTTGCTGAGAATGGAGACAGTCTTTCAAATACATTTCATATTAAACTGGATAACAGTGGAAATTATGTGTTTGATATTGATCCTGGATTTACCCTGAATCGATTTAAGGCAGATATTTACGGTCATGCGCTCATTGATGACCTGACCAAAGACGAGGCAGCTGCCAGTGCTGCTGACATGATGGATTATCTTAGTGGTAACAAGGGATTTTCTATCGTCCTTTATGGCGATGAAGCCTATACAGATGCAGAGTTGAAACAGTACGGTCTTCCGCAGGAACTTACCAGGCAGGAAGTTCTGGATATTGCAATCATGCGCTATGAACTGAGCACAAACAGTTTCCAGAAATATATGGCGGTTACGATCGCGACAAATGTCAGCGAGAGCACCGTTGCAGCAATCAAGGAAAATCAGAATGAACTTCAGGGAATTGATGTTCTGGAGGATTCCAGCCGCCAGTATGTAGAGGATGAGAGTATGGGACCTCTGCTGGGCTATACTGGTAAGGCATCTTCTGATGAACTTGCAGATCTTAAGAAACAGGATCCGAAATACTCTAATGATGCCGTCATCGGTAAAGCGGGAATTGAACAGTATATGGAAATGGATCTTCAGGGAACGGATGGACAGGAGACGGTTACGGTTGATAACCTTGGTAAAGTCCTCAAAATTGACAGTGGCACAACAATAGAGCCACAGGCTGGAAATGATGTTTATCTCTCTGTAGATTCAGACTGGCAGGCGGCAATTTATCAGATCCTCAAACAGAGGGTTGCCGGTATTCTTCTGAACAAGATCGAGGCAGTTAAGGAGTTTGACTATGAAGCTGAACAAGATGCAAGTAGGATCGTTGTTCCGATCTATGATGTATACAATGCACTGATATCCAACAGTGTGATTGATATTGATAAGTTCAGTAATCAGAATGCTTCCGATACAGAAAAAAATTTATATGCCAAATTTCAACAAAAGCAGCAGGAAGTTTTTGATACAATAACTAACAGGTTGACAATGGACAATTCGCCTGCATATAAGGATGAATCGAAGGAATTTCAGGAATACCTTTCTTATATTTGTGATACCATTCTCAGAGATACACTGGGAGTCATAAAGAAGGATTCCGTAGATACTTCGGATGCGACATACCAGGCATGGACAACAGATCAGAGTATCAGTCTCAAGGATTATCTGAACTATGCCGCAAGCCAGAACTGGATCGATATTTCTGTTATTTCACCAGATGGGGAATATCTGGATTCCAATGAAGTTTATAAGGCACTTACGGATTATATTACAGATTATCTGAAGACAGACACTGGTTTTTCGAAGCTTTTGTACAAGTACATGCTTATGAATGACCAGATTTCCGGACAGGATATCTGCCTGGTACTTTACGAGCAGGGCGTTCTTTCCAAGGATGACTCAAGTTATGAAAGCCTTGCCTCCGGTCAGATGTCTGCTTATGATTTTATGATCAATAAGATTGCCAATCTGGAGATCGAACCGGCACAGCTTGCACTTGCACCGTGTTCTGCATCAGCAGTCATTACAGATGTAAATACCGGAAAAGTTCTTGCATGCGTTTCTTACCCTGGATATGATAATAACAAACTCAGCAATAATATGGATACCAGCTATTATTCAAAACTTGCATTGGATCAATCCAGCCCGTTCTTTAACAAGGCAACGCAGCAGACAACAGCACCTGGTTCTACATTGAAGCTTCTGTCTACGATTACAGGAATGATGGAGGGCATTATTGATGATGGAACTTATTATGAGTGTACAGGTAAATTTGATCTGGTAACACCGGCAATTTACTGCTGGAACCGACAGGGGCATGGATCTCTTGAGATTCGTGGTGCGATTGAGCAGTCCTGCAACTACTTTTTCAATATGATCGGTTTCCTTGCAGGAAAGAATGCAGATGGAGATTTTTCGGAAACATTGAGTCTTTCGAAACTGCAGCAGTATGCATCCGAGATTGGTCTGGATGAAAAAACAGGCATTGAGATTTCAGAAGCATCTCCACATGTTTCTGACAGTAAGGCAGTTCCGTCTTATATTGGACAGGGTAATCATCTGTTCAGTACCAGTCAGCTTGCACGATATGCGACGGCACTGGCAACTTCCGGAACAGTTTATGACCTTTCCCTTCTGGATAAGGTTACAGATTCTCAGGGAAAAATCCTTACAGAATATGCTCCGTCTGTCAAAAATCAGATGACGGATGTTCCGAGCAGCGTATGGGATGATATTCATGATGGTATGCGCAGGGTTGTTGAAACACATGAACAGTTCAATGGACTTGGAGTAACTCTTTCTGGTAAGACAGGTACTGCCGAGCTGGATATTTACCATCCGAACCATGGTCTGTTTATCGGTTATACGACTTCAGCATCAACAGGTGCTCCAGAATATGCGCTTGCTGTCCGAATTGCAAATGGTTACAGTTCAGGAAATGCCTGTTTGACCGCAAATGATATCTTACAGTACATTTATGATCTGGCAGATGAAGATACAATTCTGACGGGCTATGCCTCCAGCGATACCAGCAATACTTCAAATGATTAACAGACACAGGGCATCTGCCCTGTGTCTGAGATCACAGAAGAAAATACCAGAAGTCTGGAACATATCTTTGAGGAGGATACAGAAACATGGGCGAAGTGATAGTAATTACATCCGGTAAGGGTGGCGTGGGCAAGACAACGACAGCTGCCAATATTGGCACAGGTCTGGCAATGCTGGACAAGCGGACAGTTGTTGTCGATACAGATATCGGTCTTCGGAACCTGGATGTGATCCTGGGACTTGAGAACCGTATCGTGTATAATCTTGTGGATGTCATTAATGGAAACTGCCGTCTGAAGCAGGCACTGATCAAGGACAAGAGACATCCGGAACTGTTTCTTCTGCCATCTGCGCAGACGAAGGACAAGTCGGCAGTGTCACCGGAGCAGATGATCAAGCTGACAGAGGAACTCAGGGAAGAGTTTGATTTTGTTCTTCTTGACTGTCCGGCCGGCATTGAGCAGGGATTTCGAAATGCGATCGCCGGGGCAGATAAGGCACTTGTCGTAACAACACCGGAGGTATCTGCAATCCGTGATGCAGACCGTATCATTGGACTTCTTGAAGCGGAAGATATCAGGGATATCCATCTGATCATTAACAGGCTTCGACCTGATATGATCGCACGTGGAGATATGATGTCCGTAGAGGATGTGATCGAGATCCTTGCGTGGATCTGATCGGTACGATCCTTGATGATGAGCAGATCGTGATCGCAGCCAATCAGGGAGAACCGCTTTCGGGAAGGAATTCTCAGGCAGAGGAGGAATACCGCAATATCTGCCGGAGGCTTCTTGGTGAGGAGGTTCCTTTTGCAGAACTCAGATCAAAAAAAGGAATGTTTCAGCGAATTGGAGATTTTTTCCGTAAATGATCCATAAGCAGAAGGAGGGGATTTGTATGAAAGCATTTTCGCAATTCAGGAACCGCTCCGCTGATTATGCAAGGAACCGGATGAAGCTCCTTCTGGTTTCAGAGCGGATCGACTGTTCTCCGCAGATGATGAAATTGCTGAAAGATGATATGATCCGCACAGTAAAAAAATACGTATCCATAGATGAAGATGGCGTTGTATTCCGGATCAGCCAGGAACCGCCGGTTCTTCATGCGGATATTCCGGTATATAAGAAAAGGGAATAAGATACAAAATGATTAAACAGTATAAGTTACGATTTTATAATTTCAGACTGGTGATCTTTCTTCTTGCGATCAGTGTGATCGGAATCATTCTGGTTGGAAGTGCCAGAGATGACCTGCGGAGTAAGCAGATGATCGGTGTTATCATGGGACTGATCTTCATGGTGATTCTTTCACTGATTGATTATTCCTGGATATCCAATTTCCAGTGGATCATGTATGGCGCGAACATCGCCCTTCTTCTGATCGTTCGTCTGTTTGGTGATTCTGCAAACGGTGCAGCGCGCTGGATTGATTTTGGATTTATTCGTTTCCAGCCGACAGAGTTGTCAAAGATCATCATTATATTGTTTTTTGCCAGGTTTTTTATGGATCACGAAGAAGATCTGAATACGCCGAAAACACTGGCGAAATCCGTTTTATTGCTGGCTGTTCCACTGCTTTTGATCTATGAGCAGCCGGACCTTAAGAATACGCTTATGATGCTGGCTGTGTTCTGCATCCTGATCTATATTGCAGGACTTAGTTACAAGGTCATAGGCGGAACATTCCTGATCCTGATCCCGTTGATCATCATCTTTCTTTTTATTGTTGTTCAGCCGGATCAGAAACTGATCAAGGACTATCAGAGAGATCGAATCATGTCATTCCTTTATCCTGAAAATGATGAGTACAGTGATGATATTCAGCAGCAGAATAACTCCAAGACAGCGATCGCATCAGGAGAACTGATCGGTAAGAAACTGTCCGGAAACGATGAAGTTACTTCTGTAAATGAAGGAAACTTTGTATCTGAGAACCAGACAGACTTTATTTTTGCAGTTGCAGGCGAAGAATATGGTTTCCTTGGCTGCTGTACGATTATTCTTCTGCTTCTGGCAATCTCGATAGAATGTATCCGGATGGGACTTCGGGCCAAGGATCTGTCGGGTAAGATCATATGCTGCGGAATGGCGAGTATCGTTTCTTTGCAGAGTTTTCTGAATATCTGTGTTGCGACAGGAATCGCACCAAATACAGGTACACCGCTTCCATTTGTAAGTTATGGCCTGACTTCTCTCGTCAGTCTTTATCTTGGAATGGGGCTTGTCCTGAATGTAGGCTTGCAGAGCAGTGCATACAATAAGGAAATTCGCAAAAAGTCAGTAAATCAGAAAGAGGATTACCTATGAAAAAAGAACAGCCACGTGAGCGCAGAAGAGAAGAGATGCAGGAGAGACCAGCAAGACCTCGTAATACTTCCTCATCCGCTGCTTCCACCAGAAAAAAAGCAGCCCGGTCAGCAAGACCGACAGGAAGTGCTTCACACACTCAGCAAATCAAAGGCAAAAGTGCACGTCCTGTCAGTCCGACACAGGCAAGAAGAAATCCGGAAGCACGCCGGAAAAAACGTCCCAGAAGAAATTTCCTTCCGACTATAGTAACGGTGCTTCTTCTGGCAGTCGTATTGTGTGGAGGAGGGTACTTCTTATTGCAGAAGGGACTTTCCTTTGGCAGACAGGTACAGGCATTTGATATCAATCAGGAATTCCAATATCAGAATACACTTAAGGCAACTTCAAGAGCGGCTTCTTTTGCTGCAGACCTCTGTGTGGTAAGCGGTGACCAGAGTCTGGATTCTGTGACACTGGAGGATGGACAGGAGGGACTTCTCCTGGATATCAATGACAAATCGGTAATGTATGCAAAGGGTGCTTATGACAAAGTTTATCCGGCAAGTATCACCAAGATCATGACAGCACTCCTGGCATTTACAAATGGAAACATGGATGACGTAGTCACGATCTCAGAGGAGAATGTAACTCTGGAGGAAGGCTCTCAGCGAGTTGGTTTCCAGGTAGGTGATCAGGTAACGATGGATGAACTGGTGCACTGTCTCCTTGTATATTCAGGAAATGATGCCGCATCTGCGATCGCAACGCATGTCGGCGGTTCAACCGAGAATTTTGTTTCCATGATGAATGCTTATGCCGCACAGCTTGGATGTACAGGAACACATTTCACAAATCCTCATGGACTGCAGGATGAGAACCATTATACAACACCATATGACATCTATCTGATGCTCAAAGAAGCACTCAAGTATCCTGAATTTACAGAGATCACACAGATGGGAAGCTATACTGCAAATTATAAATACAGCGATGGCTCTGATGCGAGTGTAGTACTGACAGCAACCGACCATTACCTTACAGGAGAAGCAACGGCACCAAAGGGCGTTACGATCCTTGGAGGTAAGACGGGAACCACCAGCAGTGCAGGAAACTGTCTGGCATTGTTATGTCAGAATGAATATGGCAATCCATTTATATCCATCGTAATGGGAGCTTCCAGTAAGGAACTTCTGTATCAGGAGATGAGTTCACTTCTGGAGAACATCAATACCGTATAATACATGAATGTATAAAAAGAGACAGCCCGGAGAGTTTATGCAGAATGACAGAGCTCTGGGCTGTTGTTTTTATAAAATAAAGAAGTGTGTTATATAAATTAAAATGTTATAGTATAATAAATACATATAACAAACCAAACCCCTCTGCGCTCCGCGCATTAATCAACAAAGACAGCCTGATCCCAACCACTTTACATTTTTCAATTTACAAACAAAAGGACTAAAACCATGACTAAAATGCAAGAATCAAACACTTCAAACCCTATGGCAACAGGAAACATCCCCAAATTACTTGCACGATCTTCTTCTGGATCGTGATCATGCTGATCCCGCTGATCTTCCTGCTGCCGAATTTCTTCTCGAACAAAGTGTTCGCTGTTTTCCTGGCAGAACCGGTAAGCGATATCCTTGCCGCGGCTGTTACCACAATAACCTTTTTTACATTGTTTAACAAAATCCTCAAAAAAGAGGTCAGGTAAATCATTATGAAATCTATTTCCATCTATACCATCACCAGAAACCAGACGCTCGACAATCTTCAGAGACTGGAGCGTCAGTTATCGGGGAGGGGATATTTTCTTCGGATGAGAGAGTGGGAGATGGAGAGCATGAAGGCTCTGACAGAACATCTGGAAGTGCATATTCCTCAGATCTGCTCTCTTCGTTTTTTCTATTCTTTCCAGATTCCAAAACTTGGAAAGGAATTTGACCTTCTCCAAATCAAAAAAGACCAGATCGTAAATATCGAGTTAAAAAGTGGTGTAGTATCCGATGAGGCGATCTGCAAACAGCTTCTGCAGAACCGATATTATCTGTCTGTGCTTGGAAAGCCGCTCCATTCTTATACTTATATCAGCAACCAGAACCGGCTTGTCAAGCTGACAAAGCATGACCATATCATAGAGGCAGACTGGGAACATCTATGTACAATTCTCCAGAAGGAAAGTCCGGATTATGAGGGAGATATCGAGGATCTTTTTCAGGCAGAACTTTATCTGATCTCCCCGCTTACAGAACCTGCCCGTTTTCTTCGGAAAGAATATTTCCTGACTTCACAGCAGCGTGATATCGAACGGCAGATCCTCAAAAAGATCCGCACAGAACACACCGGCTATTACTGGTTCAACGGACTTCCAGGGACAGGCAAGACCCTGCTGCTCTATGACATTGCCATGAAACTGTCTGTCCGTCAGAGAGTCTGCATGATCCACTGCGGAGAAGCTGCCAGGGATTGGGAGATCCTGCATGAACGCCTGCAGAGGATCGATTTTCTCACCGACAAAGAGCTTGCTAATGAAAGGGAACCAGTCAGCTTTGATTCCTACAGCGCCATCCTGGTAGATGAAGCTCATCTGCTTTCCGCTCCAAAACTTGACATTCTTCTAAATGCAGTTAATCACCAGCCCGTGATCTTTTCCAGTGATTCCGAGGATATGATCTCTCCTGAGGAAATGGACCAGACCACTATTCAGAAGATAGAACGCCTGCCACAGATCCTGACCTTCCATCTGACTAACCGCATCCGCACCAATGCCGAACTTTCCTCCTTCATCCAGAATATGCTTCATCTGCCAAGGAAAAAAAGTTCCAGATACTATCCGCATATCGAAGTAGTCTGCGCCAACAATGAAAGCGAAACGCAAAACCTGCTTGACGGCTACATTCATCAGGGCTACCAGTACCGCCAGACCTCCACACCCGCAGACCTGAACACCGCCGCGGTCCGCGTCACCGACCGTCTCGTCACCGTTCTGGATGAACGTTATTATTACGACACAGAAGGATATCTTCGTTCATCTTTGCGAAACAACAGTGGCAGTTCCGACGTACGGACCCTTTTTCACCTTCTGAACCAGACAAAGGAAAACCTGTCACTTATCATAGAGAAAAATGAATCTGTGTATGAAATTCTTCTTGAGATTCTGCAGATGCACAGAAAATGATCTATCATTCAGACAAAGAGTGGAGTTTTAAAAGCTTCACTCTTTTTTTGCCTCTTATCCCAATCTTACAAGAATGTAAGTTGCATCCCGCCTCATCCCGCACTATACTGGATTTAATAACACAGAAACCAAAGGAGACAACATGAAACACATATTACTGGTCAAAGATGACTTAAGTATGTTAAATGGCTTATCCTTTGCCATTAAGAAACAGGGCTATGCTCTTGATATCGCCCGCACCAGAGATGGGCAGAAGCAGTTCATGTTTCTTACGGCAATGGATGAAGAAACCGATATGATCATGGGTCTGGATATCGGAGGGGATGATTATATTACCAAGCCGTTCAAACTGGCTGTTTTTTGTCCCGGATCAATGCTCTGCTTCGCCGGAGCGAGCACTTCCAGTATCTCAGGTATGGGGACTGAGCGGGATCACAAATACTCCGGTGTCCTGTAAACAGGCAGAGATCAACCATGTTACTATCTGCTCTTATGATGACTTTATCATGGGATGTAGCAAAAGCATGATCGTAAACGGTACACTTGCAGATACAAGCGGAAATAAAAACGAGATCATGACCATCTATAATAAAGACAATCCTCTTTGCCGCAGAAGGTGCCACCTATTCTAACAGCCTGCAAAGTGGAAGAAAAACTTGACGAACCTTAAACTTTCCCTTATAGTTGATAATTGATACAAAATTAAAAAATTAATTTAGGGGGAAGTACAAAAACGACATGTTATTTAATTCTTACATATTTATATTTGTTTTTCTTCCACTGACACTTGGTAGCTATTATGGACTGCATAAACTCGGAAAACCAGTCTTTGCAAAGGTTGCATTGATCCTCATGTCTTTCTGGTTTTATGGCTATTTCAATCCAAGTTATCTGTGGATCATGTGCAGCAGTATTGTTGTCAATTATCTGTTGTCTCAGCTTTTGCAGCGCAGATGGGGGGGCACAATATCGAAAGGACAGCTTGCACTTCTGAAAAAGGCACTGCTTGGTATTGGTCTGATATTCAATCTTGGTCTGATATTTTATTTCAAATACTATGATTTCTTCGTAGATAATCTGAATAAAGTTTTTTCCACGGACTTCCAGTTAAAGAATATCGTCCTGCCACTGGGTATCAGCTTTTTTACCTTCCAGCAGGTTTCTTACATGGTTGATTCTTACCGCGGAGAAACCAAAGAATACAATTTTACAGATTACACATTATTTGTAACCTTTTTCCCGCAGCTGATCGCGGGTCCGATCGTTCTGCATAACGAAGTCCTTCCACAGTTTGAGGACAAAAACAACTGGAAGATCAACTGGGACAATATAGCGCGCGGTTTGTATATGTTCGCAGCCGGTCTTGTCAAAAAAGCTGTGATCGCCGACACCTTAAGCGGATCTGTTTCATGGGGCTACAGCCACCTTGGCAGTGGACTTACATCCATGGATGCGATCCTTACAATGCTTGCCTACACTTTCCAGATTTATTTTGACTTCAGTGGATATTGTGATATGGCAACGGGTCTGGGATATATGTTTAATATCCATATCCCAATGAACTTTAATTCACCATACAAAGCGCTGTCTGTCGTAGATTTCTGGAAACGCTGGCATCTGACACTGACCAGATTCCTGCGAACCTATGTGTACTTTCCGCTTGGCGGAAGCCGTAGGGGAACTGTCCGGACTTATATAAATATCATCATTGTATTCCTTGTCAGTGGTCTCTGGCATGGTGCGAACTGGACCTTTATTTTCTGGGGATTTCTGCATGGAATAGGAAATGCACTTACCAGAATGTTCCGGAAACAGTGGGAGAGCATGCATGTAGTCCTTCAGTGGGCTTTTACTTTTCTGTTTGTAAATATAACATGGATCTTTTTTAGGGCTGATTCTATTTCTCAGGCATTTACATTTATCAAAAGAATCCTGAAATTCCAGAACCTCAATCTCCATGCTGCATTTTTACAGACTTTTCAGTTAAAGGAATTCTACTTGATTTACAGTCATATCCCCGTACTCAATAAAATCATGGCTTCCATCCGTGGTTCAGATGCCCTGATTCTGCTTGGCGGAATGTTGTTCCTGTGTCTTAATTTCAAAAACAATCAGGAGATGAATTTCCGTCCAACCACTAAAATGGCGGCAGTGACTGTACTCTGTCTGGTCTGGGGAATTTTTACCCTTTCCGGTGTATCAGAATTTCTCTACTTTAACTTTTAGGGAGCAATACTATGAACAGTAATAAATTTGTAAAAACTGTACTCGTGGGAACGGGCACACTCCTGATCCTCGCAGGTGGCATGACAGCAGTGATCGATCCTTTTTTTCACTATCATAAGCCTCTGAAACAGTTGGAATATCCTCTTGAGCGAGGAAAAGAACGATATCTGAATAACGGTATCATCCAGAATTTTGATTATGATGCTGCAATCACAGGCACTTCTATGATGCAGAATTTCAAGACTTCACAGTTTGATGACCTGTTTGGAACGCATTCTGTCAAGGTAACCCTTACTGGTGATACCTATTGGGCAATCGATGAAGAAATCCGTACTATATTTGACAATAAGTCTGATATTAAATATATTTTCCGCTGTCTGGATTATAATAAGATTTTTGATGACAAGTCCGATTACAATTATGACAATGTTCCAACTTATCTGTATGATAATAATATATGGAACGATGTCCAGTATCTTTTTAACAAAGATATCTTTATAGACAATACGCTTGGTGTTATCAAATACACACTTCATGGCGAAAAAACACCATCCATGGATGAATACAGTTCCTGGGCAGCAGATTATCCCGTCGGAACAGACTACGTACTCCAAACCTACTCTGTTCCAACAAAAATCGAAAAACAGAAGAAGTTTTCAGAAGATGATGCCAAAACTGTCCGTCATAATGTAGAGGCGAATGTTCTTGATATGGTAAAAGCTCATCCGGAAACTACGTTTTATTTCTATACGCCGCCATACAGTGCAGTCTGGTGGTATAAGCTTAAATGCTCCGGAAATCTGGAACGTTATTTTGAAGCAGAAAAGCTGCAGGCAGAACTGCTTATGGAGTATGATAATGTGAAGCTTTTTTCCTTTACGGATCTGTTTGAGCTTACCTGCGATCTTGATAATTACAAAGATGATACTCATTACAGTGAATCGATCAGCGAAAACATCATTAACTGGATTTATGATGACAAGGGACTCATGACTCCTCAAAACTATGAATCACGGATACAGAAAATGCTGAATTACTATCTTGATTACGATTATTCCCGTTCAGGAATCCCTCTGGTACAGGAAAATTGAATCCTTTTCTGTGCCACACTACAATATTAATGAAAATTTCACAAAAACTTGCAATTCTCTATTGAAATTTGATGCAAAATACACTATAATACAAACATATTAATTATCGTATTTGTTCAAAATTAATATCATATTGTGTCTAAGGAGGAAAACAGGATGGTTGAACTGATTGTAGGAAAGAAAGGCAAGGGCAAAACAAAAGTACTGTTAGACAAAGTGAACGGCGCAATTAAGGATGCAAATGGCAGCATTGTTTACTTAGACAAGAGCACGAAACACATGTATGAACTGAACAACAAGGTTCGTCTGATCGATGTTTCTGTATATCCGATCAAGAACGCCGATGAATTCGTTGGTTTCGTATGCGGAATCATTTCTCAGGACCACGATCTTGAGCAGGTATATCTCGACAGTTTCCTGACAACCGCTAAATTAGAGGGACAGGATGTTTCCAATACTCTGGAACAGCTTATCGCAGTTGGTGAGAAATTCAATGTAAAATTCATCATCAGCATGTCTCTTGACAAGGAAGAAGTTCCGGAAGCATTCCAGGATAAGATCGTGACTGCATTATAATTACGGTTTCATTAAATTTTACATAGGATATGGAGATGAGAAGAACTCTGCTGGCTGGCAGGGTTCTTTTTCTGCGCACCATTTTAGTTACCATAAGTATGATTATGTAATCTAAATAAATATTAAGATAAAACCGTTTGACATCCCCTGGTGAGCGGGTTATAATATGACCGTCAATAAAATTCAATTATACAAAGGCAGGTGAACAGAATGGAGAGTTGTGATTCTCACGGGCGAAGTAGTAACACAGGATCAAAGAGAGCAGCAGTTTGTGAGATGACACGTCACATTCTGTTTTAATTTATATTATTCTATTTTTCTCTTTTTTATCCTGTAAAATCCCTGAACACAATCTAACCAAATAGCGAAACGGAATTCAAATATCCGTTTAACAATGATACCAATTGACATGCTCTGAGAAAGACCATGCCTTGTTTTGGTGTGCTCTTTTTCGGAAACCACGAAAAAGGAGGAAAACAGGATGGAAAAAAGAACACAGGACTACACAAAAGAAATCCTTGAAGTGATCAGAAGCAATATATCTCCGGCAGTCCTTTCCAAGCGTCTGCAGGATTTCCACGAAAACGACATTGCAGATGTTTTGCCGGAGCTTTCTTCTGCAGAACGAAACAAGCTTTACCGGATCTTTGATCTTGATACTTTATCGGATATTCTGGAATACACTGATGAGGAGATGGCAGTCACTTATCTCGAAGAAATGAGCCTCAAGAAAGCTGCTGCGATCCTTTCCCGAACAGAAACAAACATATTAGCTGAAATCCTGCAGCATTTTGACAAAGAAAAAAGAAGACTTCTGATCGAGTTACTGGATGATGAAGCGAGACATGATATCGAGATGATCAATTCTTTCGATGAGGAAGAAATCGGAAGCCGGATGACCACCAACTATATCGTGATCCAGGATCATCTTTCTGTGAAGGAAGCCATGAGTTCCCTGGTATCCCAGGCAGCTCAGAATGACAATATCTCTACCATTTTTGTCGTAAACAGCAATCAGGAATTCTACGGTGCGATCGATCTGAAAGATCTGATCATCGCGCGCCAGGATCATCCGCTCAGTGAACTGATCGTCACTTCCTACCCGTATGTATACGGAACAGCCCTGATCGATGACTGTATGGAAGACCTCAAGGATTATTCCGAAGATTCCATTCCGGTCCTTGATAACGATAACCGCCTGATCGGTGTTATTACATCTGCAAACATCGTAGATCTCGTCGATGATGAGATGGGAGAGGACTATGCGAAACTGGCTGGTCTGACTGCTGAGGAGGATCTCAAGGAACCTCTCAAAGAAAGTATGAAGAAACGAATGCCATGGCTGATCGTCCTTCTTGGACTTGGCATGGTCGTTTCCTCTGTTGTCGGAATCTTTGAAAAGGTTGTGACCAATCTGCCGATCATCATGTGTTTCCAGTCGCTGATCCTGGATATGGCAGGTAATGTCGGAACCCAGTCACTGGCTGTAACGATCCGTGTACTGATGGATGAATCCCTCACCGGCAAACAGAAACTGGAACTTGTTTTTAAGGAAATGCGTATCGGTCTGTGCAACGGCGGTGTGCTTGGACTTATGTCCTTTGTGCTGATCGGATTGTATATCTGGTTATTTAAAGGCAAAACCCTTATCTTTGCCTTTGCGGTATCTGCCTGCATCGGTTCTTCCCTGCTGCTCGCAATGCTGATCTCCAGTGCCGTAGGAACCTGCATTCCGTTATTCTTCAAAAAGATCCACATCGACCCGGCAGTTGCTTCCGGTCCGCTCATCACTACAGTCAACGACCTTGTGGCTGTTATTTCCTATTATGGACTGAGCTGGATCTTTCTGATAGGAGCACTGCATCTGGCAGGATAGTCTTATAAAAAGAACATCTTTATGACAAAAACTTCAGGATCCCGAAGATCTGTCATAAAGATGTTCTTTTTATTTGCACATATAACAACGTACATAATGCAAGACATTACGGGCAGCAGGTATTAATCCTCGCGCAGCTTAACTGCCTTCGCCGCCTGGCGTCTTCTGGCATCGTCGATCGCTGCATAGTGTTTCTTGGTCGTATTTACGTCCTTGTGGCCAAGAACATCTGCAACAAGGTAAATATCACCTGTTTCCTGATACAAGGCCGTACCGTAGGTGCTGCGGAGCTTGTGAGGTGTGATCTTTTTGGTGGTCGTGATCTGCTGGGAATATTTCTTGACAAGATTCTCGATCGCCTGGACACCGATACGGCGGCGCTGGGCAGAGTAGAAGAGAGCGTGTTCATGGCCTTCCAGCGGAATGATATTCTCGCGGACTTCCAGATAACGTTTCAGAGCTTTTTCTACCTCCGGTCCGAAATATACAACCATTTCATTTCCACCTTTTCGGGTGACCTTTATTCCGTTATTCTTAAAATCCACATCTTCAATATCAAGTCCCACACATTCCGAAACTCGGATACCGGTTCCGAGAAGCAGAGTCACGATCGCCAGATCGCGTTCTTTGTTTTTCTCATAGTAGACACGTTTCTGACCGGTAAGCTGGTCGCCACAATGTTCTATATAATCAAGCAGGAGAGCAACCTCATCGGTATCAAGCCGGATGATGCTTTTGTCATGGATCTTTGGCACATCGATAAGTACGGTCGGATTTGTCTCGATCATTTCCCTTCTGTAATAATATGCATAAAAACTCCGAAGGGCAGAGATCTTTCGTTTGAGCCCACGTTCGCCGTTTGTTTCGGTTTTGTCACCAGCCTGGTAGACCTTGAGATATTCCTGATATTCCTCAAGATCCAGAGCCTTGATCTGATCCAGGACATCAACTGTAAAATCCGTCATTTTGTAATCCTTAAATGCCGGATTTTCATCAAGAAGAAACTGAAAGAAAATCCGGATATCGTAGGCATAGGAAATCCTGGTCTTGGTCGTAGTCGTCGTATCGATCGCACGAAAATAATCCCTGCAAAACGGCGGCAGCGTTGAGAGAACTTCACGCAGCCTTAAAATATTCTCGACATCTTTTTGTTCGTGATATGTTGTTTTTTTCTCCATAAAAATTTAACTCCTTAAAATCAAATCATTAGTAAATTCCGAAAAATACAGCTGACAGCAGTTATCTATATCTATACGACAAACCGTAGTTTTTCATATAGATCTATACAGATTCCAGCCATATCCCGGATTTTGCCTTTATTCCTCAAATTCAGCCGTTACCATAAATCCCCTTGGTGTGTGGTCGATCTTTTTGATCACGCCAGTTTTGGATTTAATTCGTTCGGAGTTTTTGTAACATCCGGACATTGCCACAGCCGGTTCTATGATGTAACTGTAATTCATATAGGACTGAAATTCTGAAATCTCTACGACATCGCCGACTTTGATCAGTCCCTGGCGTTCCATTTTAAATTGTTCCTGACGCATAAAAAATTCCTTCTTTCTGTTTATTCATTTTCCGGAAGATCTGCCTTTAATTTGACCATACTTCGGATACTTCTGGAGGTCTCATCTATATAATTACGCTTATAACGCTTCAGATTATCCGGTGTGATCCCCATTTCCTCTGCAACACCTTCCGTATCTGCTCCATATGCAAACATCGTATAAATGCAGGAATTCCGAAGTTGCTGAGCGCTGTAATTGTGAATCCCTGCTTTTGCCGTGTATTTCTTCAGTAGACGGCTGATATACATGGTATTGAGCTGATTTCCATATTTATTGTAAAACAGATATTCGTTCGATTCTCGTTCTGCCAGATACAGCTCCAGGATCCTGTAGACATCTTCCGGGATAAAATTTGCCTTGTCGCGTTTTGGCATAAATGCATAGGCTCCGTTGTTATATAGACGGATATTTTCCGGCTTCATGTCAATGATCTCTGTCGAGGAAAAGCCCATGCGGTAAAGCAAAATTATGATACAGTACGCCATATGATTTTCCTGTGCAGCTACAAGCAGCCGGTCAATGTCCTCCACAGGAACTGCATTTGCATACATGCTTACTTTTTGGACTTTTTTGACATAATCGGCAAAATGATTCGTATAATCATCTCTGATACCAAATTCCAGACGATTCTCATAGACGTAATTTGACAGGGAATTCAGTTCCCGGATCTTTTTGGCACAGGTACTTGGCGCAAGTGTTTTCTCTTCGATCTTTTTTTCAAGATTTCTGTAGAATCCCGCTACATCTTCTGCATGGATATCCAGGAAATCTTTCTTCGTAAATCGTGTAAATTCCAGGAAATCACTTTGATAGGATGCAATACTTTCTTCCTGAAACTGCCTGATAAATTGTTTCCATATGATCCTTGTCTTTTCACTGAATGGATAATCTTCCATCAAGAATGTTCCTCCTTTCCTGGTTGTGCGAAGCAGGTTTTGGGGTTTGTTAGGTGTTTTTATATACTATAACATATTTATAAGGAAACTGCAACTATAGCAGTTCCCCATCCTTAATTACCTGCTGCACGTTCAGTTCCTGATCCATCAGGACGATGTGCGCTTTTTTGCCTGCTCGGATGGAACCGTATTCAGCATCGATCCCAAGGCTTTTTGCCGGATTGATCGTGGCACAGGCAACTGCTGTTTCCAACGGGATATTCATGGTTTTAACCGCTGTTTTCATGCAGTCCATAAGATTCGTCACAGAACCTGCTATCGCCCCGTCTGAGGCCAGTGTAGCGCGGTTTCCGACTACGTTTACATCCAGCCCGCCCAAAGTATAGGAACCGTCCGGCATTCCTGCTGCACGCATACTGTCACTGATCAGGATCATGCGGTCCTCTCCCATCATTTCAAATGTCGCCCGAACTGCTGCCGGATGGATATGTACACCGTCACAGATGATCTCCGCCATCACATGCTTACTGTCATAAACAGCCCCGATCACACCCGGTGCGCGGTGCGTAAATGCAGGCATGGCATTGTAAAGATGAACCGCATGGTCTGCCCCTGCGTTAAAAGCCGCCATAGCCGTATCATAATCCGCATTTGTATGTGCCAGAGAAACATTTACCTTATCTTTGACCGCCTCAATAAAAGAAACCGCATTTTCGCTCTTCTCCGGCGCGATACCCATGAACTTCACCAGCCCCTCTGAAACTTCCAGAAAACGCTCGCAGACCTTCACATCACACGGAATGATATTTCTCTCATCCTGCGCGCCCTTCTTGGCAGGACTGATAAAAGGTCCCTCCATGTTGATGCCGACAAAATCCGCCTCTTTCTTACTGTGCGGACCTTTTTTGTATTCTGCTGCCACACGGAGGATCTGCTCCAGTTCCTCGACCGGAAGCGTCATCGTCGCCGGAGCGATCGCAGTCACCCCCACAGAAGCCTCATATTCCGCGATCCTAGCGATCGCATCCCTGCTGCCGTCGCAGAAGTCGTCTCCCTTGCATCCGTGGAAATGCAGGTCAATAAGCCCCGGTATCGCGTACATGCCTTTCCCGTCAAGGACCTCATCTTCTGTCTGAGGTCTCTTCCCCTCTGTATAAACCTGTTCGATCGTTCCGTTCTTTATGACGATCCCGCCGTCTGTAAACTTCTTATCCTCTGTAAAAACCTTCACATGATCAATAATCATTATTCCTGCCTCCCCATCTTCGGTATCTTATAAAATATGCTCATCCAGAAGGATCGTAAACGGTCCGTCATTGATAAGAGAAACCTTCATGTCTGCCCCAAAGCTTCCATGCTGTACGACCGGAACGCTCTTTGATGCTTCCTCGATCATATATTCATACAAAGCTTCCGCCTTGTCCGGTTCACCCGCCTCGATAAAGCTTGGTCTGTTTCCCTTCTTACAGTTTGCATAGAGCGTAAACTGCGAAACAAGAAGCAGTTCCCCGCTAACATCTTTGAGAGAAAGATTTGTCTTTCCATTCTCATCCTCAAAAATACGAAGTCCCAGCAGCTTCTTGAGGTATTTGTCTGCAATCTCCTTTGTGTCATCCTTTCCGACACCTACCAGCACCAGAAAGCCCCTGCCTATTTTGCCTATACTCTGTCCATCTACCTGTACTTCTGCCTGAAGTACTCTCTGTACAACCAGTCTCATAAAATTCTCCTGTTTTATCTTTATTTCCAAATATTATAGCACAAATCTGCTACTGACATCTTTCTTTTTTCGTTTTTTCTATCAATTTCGCATATACACGTTCTACAAACCATGGCTCTGTAGACTTCTTTAATGCTTCTTCCGGAGAAAACCAGGCTACTCCACTGTTTTCATCTGCTTTGATCGAAACTGCTTCCTCGCAGTCTGCTTCCAGAAGATACGTCACATTCAGGTGCAGATGGCTGGATACATACTTTCCCTTCTTGACATGCCCATCCACCGTAAGAGATTCCAGAGAAAAGATCTCCTCCGATACCGGGCGCACATACGAGATCCCCGCTTCTTCTTTTACCTCACGAAGCGCAACCGCAAGAAGATCCGTCTCTCCATCCGCATGTCCCCCAAGCCACGACCAGGAATCATAGATATTGTGATATACCATAAGTACCTTGCTCCGGTCTTTGTTCACTACCCAGGCAGAAGCCGTCATATGGGCAACGGTGTTTTCCCTTAAGAATGCGTTATCATTCTCCCTGATCCATTGTAAGATCAGAAATTTATCTGCTTCTTCCTGCTCATTAAACGGCTGATAGCGTTCTATCTGATTTATTAAATCCTGTCTTGTTATCATTGCATTCTTCTCCATTTTCCTCATTTATACGCACCAGAAGCAGATCTTCACTTTTTTTCCTTCGGATTTTAAAGCTCCGATCAGTTCCAGTGCCAGATTCTTTTTCTTTTCACGTTCAATATGAAGTGCTGTATAATTTTCATTCAGTGCATTTCCAAAGAAAAAATTGATCTCCGTAGCTTCGGCAAACAATATCCGAAACAGTTCTGCTGCCGCATCCTTCTTCTTGATGATCCGATTATAATACAGCCTGTCTTCGCTGAAATCCTCATAGTAATCGATCACCTTCTGTAAAGTCAGAAGTCCCTCCGTTACCAGGTCAATGCCTTTGATCTGCGACATGGCTGGAACTTCTTCTGTTCCGGTACCGGGAATCCCGGCTACCTCTTCTCCCAGATAATCCGCGACCAGCTTTGCCGTGGTCCCACCACATACGATGCGCATTCCCTCTTTTTCAAAAAAAGTCGTAAAATAACTGCGGTCATCCGCCCGGTCTGCCGGCGGCCCGACCATAATGTTCACTACGTTTTTCTTCATTCCTGTCAGAGTCAATACCGTAAGGTCATCATCCGTCTCATCCATATTCAGAGCCACACCCGCATCTGCAATGTCAGATGCCATCTCCTGTGCACTCATTCCCTTATGGTAACGCTGTTCACAGAATTTCAGTACTTCCTCCCTTCCCCAGCCGCCATAGGTGGTTTTGCCCATTCCGGCATTGGTGACACCGTCACTCATAAGTATCAGCATATCGCCTGTCCGAAACTGAAAATAACTCTGGTGGATCTCTTTTTCTCCGAACATTAGAATATCCCGATGATAATCCACACTTTTTCCATTACGAAGCAAAATAGCATCCGGATTATCGTACTGCAGAAGACAGATTCCATTCCCTTCTGACACTAATACAGTAAAAGTAGCATACGCCAGATTGCGTACACTGCAGATTGGAAGCGTATCTGCAACAGCTTTTACGGCTGTCCGGATGTCCATATTCCTTGCGATCATGATACTGAGCATTCTGGCAGTCAGCGTAGCCAGAATATTGGCCTTTACCCCGCTTCCCAATCCGTCAGAAAGCACCAGTACTGTCTGATCTGTATCTGTGATCACTGTATAATAGTCACCGCAGATCTTTTCTTTCTTCTTGTTGAGGCTGACCCTACCGAATCCTGTCGGAATATCTCCTATCGTTTGTATCGTCTCGTATTTCTTCTTTTCCATCCTACTTTATCTCCTGCAAAATGGTCTGCTTCAGCTCTTCAATAGCCACTTTGGTATCTGCTGCCGTTTCTCCCAGAAGACTGGCGATCTCATGCACGATCCGAAGCTGTTCCGCCGCCAGTTTATCTGCCATCTGAACTGCCTCTGCCTTGGCACGGTTCTGCTTCTTTTCGCTCTCCTTTTCTCTGGTCACATCTTTCATGATACATAAGATCAGTTTATTCTTCCGGTCATTTGTAAGAACACGTTCTATATAACGTTTCTGTTCATTCAGATAGATACAGTCCTGTACGATCTCCCGGTTAAAAGCGATCATATTTATGATCGGATAATCATCCATGATCTCGCCCACCGCTTTTCCAATGAGCTGCTTTTTTCTGGAAATATCAAACAGATCATTCGCCGCTTTGTTCATCTGTATGATATTAAGGGCATAATCTACCGTGACCAGAAGTCCCGGCATAGCCTCAATGATAATATTGGCGTAGTCTTCCTGTTTTTCTCTCATATAAGGAATGCACATAGATACTTCCGCTTTGCCCTGGATAACAGCGATCGCCTTTGCCCTGCAGGTGTCATAGCCGCAGGCGCCGCAGTTCAGTTCATCCTCTTTTGTATATTTGCCCATTTCGTGCATCACATGGGTAAACTGTTCTTTTGTGATCGCTTTTTCCGGATAGGTTTCCTCCTGCACAAATTTCCTTTCCGGAATCTCCGGCATCTGGATATGATGATCTTTCTGATAATCTACCTGACCGTTTTTCATGGAAAGCTCTCTGATCGCGATCAGCGCATCCAGCAGTTTCTTTTCCTGTTGCAAAGAATAAGCCCCGCCGATACATCCGTTTGTACAGGCGTTCATTTCTATGAAATAATCTGCATAATCTCCTGTCCTCAGTTCCTTTAAGATTTCCTTGCACTGATCTATTCCATCTACCGACAGGTACTTCTGTCCGTTTATCGGCTGCATTGCCTGTATCAGACCTCCGCTGACCGCGGTCATTCTTGAAAGATATACGTCTTTTTGATCCTCTCGTTCTGGTTTTTCCTGGATATCCTTCATCCAGTTATTCAGCTCTCCAAATGTAATTACATAATCCGCGCATGACTGGCGCTCTTTCAGTTCTGACATTACAGAAATACACGGGCTGATGTATACGATAGATGCGTCTGGATATTGCTCTCTTAAATATGCTGCATGCATCTGCTTCATAGAATAAACCGGAGCCAGATATTCTGTCAGATGAGGATATTTCGTCTCGATCAGCCGCACCACCACCGGACAGTTCGATGAGATCACCAGTTTTTTCTGCTGTTGTTCCCGCAGAAGCCTGGTATATTCTTCCTTCATCACAGCTGCTCCCTGCGCCGCGTCAAATGCTTGCCAGAAACCCATTTTTTGCAGATATTTTTCCAGATCACCAATACTGTTCCAGCCATATCTTGCAAGATAAGCAGGATGTACAGACGCGATCACCTTTTTGCCGGACGCAATCACTCTTTGGATAGCCGGGATATCGTCGTGTTCTACCTTTGCGTGCTGAGGACAGACAGCGATACATTTCTCGCAGAGAATACATTGTTCTTCAATGATCTGTGCCTGCTGATTTGTGACCCTGATCGCCTTTACGGGACAGTTGCGGATACATTTATAACAGTTTTTACAATTGGCTGTACGAAACTGCAGGATCGATGTGTGGCTCATAGTGTTCCTCCCCTAAGCTAAAGTCCCCTGACACACTGCCAGAGGACTTCTTTGCTGAAACTTTTATTTATTTTTGCTCTCGTCAAAGATCTTGATCGCTTCTATGATCGTTCTGACGCTGTTCTCGATACCGAGCTTGCTACTGTCGATGCAGAGATTATAGCTCTTGGCTGCTCCCCATTTCTTGTTGGTGTAGTAGTTATAGTAGCTTGCCCTGCTCTTATCGGTCTTGGTGATCATGTCCTTGGCTTCTTTTGGAGATTTGTTGTGTTTGGCTGCAAGACGGTTGATCCGCCAGTCAAGATCTGCATGTACAAATACACTAAAGCAGTCCTTCCAGTCTGCCAGCGCATAATCTGCACAGCGGCCTACCATAACACACGGACCCTCATCTGCCAGTTTCTTGATCGCATCAAACTGTGCAAGGAAGATCTTGTGGTTCATCGGCATATCCGAAAATCCTGCGGAAGAATATCCAAAAGAATAGGTATCCATGACCAGAGAATACAGAAAACTGTTGGTCGGTTTCTCATCATGATTCTCAAACAGTTCCTTGCAGATACCACTGTCATTTGCGGCATGCTCCAGAAGTTCCTTATCGTAACATTTGATCCCGAAATATTTGGCGATCTCCTGACCGATCTGTCTTCCTCCACTTCCATATTCACGTCCGATTGTGATGATTGAACTTGTACTATTCATAAGCTGTGCACTCCCTTCTGCAAAAACTATAGAAGTATTATACATTATTTTTTCTGAAAATGCCAACAATTTATAATTATTTTACAATTTTCCTGAAATCAGACCAACAATTTGCCAGAAAAGTCTCTTGATTCTTTACTTACGCAATTTATCGAGAAGTTTCTCGAAATACTCCGGAAGCGGTGCCGTAAATTCCAGATATTTCCCCGTCACCGGATGACGGAATCCCAGGATCATTGCATGAAGTGCCTGTCCCTGGAGATGATATGGATTTTTGGACGATCCATACACCGTATCGCCGAGAAGCGGATAGCCAAGGCTTGCCATATGCACACGGATCTGGTGCGTACGTCCCGTTTCCAGGCGGCACTCGATATACGTCGCATTGCCGAAACGTTCCAGGACCTTATAATGTGTCACAGCTTCCTTGCCGTTCTTATGATTGATCGCCATTTTTTTGCGGTCGATCGGATGTCTTCCTACCGGAGCATCAACAGTTCCCTCATCTTCTTTGATGTTCCCCTGCACGATAGCACGGTATCTTCGTTTGATACTGTGCTCCTTGAGCTGCTCTGCAAGGTCTCTGTGGGCTCCGTCCTCCTTGCAGATAAGAAGTGCCCCTGTTGTATCCTTGTCGATCCTGTGCACGATTCCGGGGCGCAGAACGCCATTGATCCCGGAGAGATGCTCACCGCAGTGCGCCATGACTGCATTGACCAGAGTTCCCTCCATATGTCCGGCACTTGGATGCACGACCATATCCTTTGGCTTATTTACCACCATCAGCCATTCATCCTCATACAGGATATCAAGAGGGATCTCTTCCGGTTTGATATCGAGCGGCTGCATATCCGGCACCTGAAGTGCCACCTCGTCACCCGCCTGCGTCTTATAATTTGCCTTTACTACTTTGCCATTTACAGAAACCATCTGGTCTTTGAGAAGTTTCTGCAAATAAGATCTGGAAAAGTCCAGGCATACATCCGCAAGATAGCGGTCAATACGGATGCCGGCTTTTTCCACATCCACTTTAAAATTTATTGTTTCCATAGATTATTTATCCTTTATCTTTGAACTCAGGAATTCAAAGTCTTCATCCTTGTATTTAAAGACTACCAGAAGCACCAGCACGATCCCGCCGCATACCACATAGATATCCGCAATATTAAACACAGGAAAATCGATCAGGGAAAAATAGATAAAATCCACCACATATCCTCGGAACAGCCGGTCAATAAAGTTCCCTGCTGCCCCGCCAAACAATACTGCTCCTGTGAGCAGCAGTGGCAGATAATATCTGTTCTTCGGTATCCTGACAAAGACCCAGATCAGTGCAATGCAGAATATCACACACATGCCGCCAAATAAAAACTGTCTGCCTTCCAGCATGCCAAATGCCATGCCGCGGTTCTCTACATAAGCAAGTTCCAGTACACCTGGTATCAGTGAGATACTACTGTGATCCTTCAGGTGCAAAAGAGCTTCATGCTTCGCAACCTGATCCAGCAAGATCAGTACAAGGATCAGTCCGCTACATAGAATTGTAGTCCTTCCTGTGTCAAACGTATCCTGTTTTTTCATTTAAGGATCTCCCTGATTCCCTCCAGCAATTCCTCATCACTTACAGAACGGTCAATAAAACTGTTTCCTATTCCCTTCATCAGCACAAATTTGATCTGTCCCTGTTCCATCTTCTTGTCCTTTTTGGTGACCACAAGGACTGCTGCCTCGTCAAGACCTTCTGCACTGACAGGAAGCTCATAAAGAAGACAGCCTTCTCTGATCCTGTTATATTCTTCTTCTGTGAGGAGCTCTCTCTTCCAGGAAATATAAGCAGCAGCCACAAGTCCGATCGCAACGCACTGTCCGTGCAGCAGCTGGAAATCCTTGAGCTTCTCCACTGCATGTCCTACAGTATGACCAAGATTCAGAAGTGCACGTTCTCCCTGTTCCTTCGGATCACGCTCTACAACACCGGCCTTGATCTCACAGCAGCGGCGGATCATTTTTGCCAGGGCAGCAGTATCGAGGGCACGGATCGCCTCATGGTTTGCAAGCACATATTCATAAAAATCCGCATCACAGATCAGACCTGTCTTAAGTACTTCACCCATTCCGCAGGCAAACTCTACCGGTGGGAGGGATTTCAGTGTATTCATGTTCATATAGACAAGGCGCGGCTGATGAAAAGCTCCGACCATGTTTTTGTACTGGTCAAGGTCCACACCTGTCTTGCCGCCTACACTGCTGTCCACCTGAGAGAGAAGTGTTGTCGGGATCTGGATAAAGTCAATGCCTCGGAGATACGTCGCTGCTCCAAATCCGGAGAGATCGCCTACCACACCGCCGCCAAGCGCAACCACAAGACTCTTGCGGTCAAGCTGATTCTCGATCAATGCCTTGTATAACTGCTGCACCGTATTCAGGTTCTTGTTTCTCTCACCTGCCTCAAAGACAAAGACAGAGACTCTGGATGCAACCTGCGTAAGAACACGCTTTACTTCCTCTGCATAAAGAGGTTCCACATGGGTGTCTGTCACAATACAGAGATTACGTCCTTCCAGTCCCTCTGTACAGATCGCGTCTGCAAGTCTGTCAAATCCCTCTTCAAAATAGATCGGATAATAAAAATCTCCATTTCTTTTTACCTGTAAAATTTCTTCTGCCATGTCTGCCTCCTCTGTGATTTACTGATAACGGCGCAGCTTCACACTGTTCCGTCCCTTTTTTGTCTGCCGGGAAACTCCGTCAAAGATGAAACGTCCCTTTCCGCGGACTGATATGATATCCCCTTCCTTCGGCTCATAGCCATTGGAAGTGATGAGTTTGCCATTTACAAAAACCTGCCCGTTCTCGATAAAAGAAACCATGCTGCTTCTGGAAGCCTGAAAAGCAAGTGCGATCAGCGCATCCAGACGTACCGAAGAACAGGTTCCTGTGACAAGTGCAAACTGTGGTTCCGGATAATGCTCCGGGTTATCCACAACAGAAACCTTCACCGCAGTATGACGGATCCGGTCAAGATTATCCACAAGAAAATCTGCGATCTTGTTGTGGCAGAAGATCCAGGCCGTATGTTCCTGGATCAGAATATCCCCGATCACGGAACGCTCGATCCCAAGGTTTAAGACTGCCCCCAGATAATCCCTGTGGCCCAGGTCCTCTGAAAATTTCCTGGCCTTCGATTCAACCTTAAGACAGGTGATCGGATATTCCCAGGTAAAAGCAAGAGCATCAGGATGAAACGCTATCATCTGACGCTCTGCTTGCTCATAACCGCCGAAGCATTCCGTCACTACACCAGGAATCTGATTCTTTCGGTTGTTTACGATATTTTGTTCGTTTAAATTAAGGAAATCCGAAAATGTGACAATATCTCTCCGATAAGAAAGATTTGCCAGTTCCCGGATTCTCTTAATGAAAAATTCTTCTTTTTCCATTGTGCATTAATAACCTGCTCTTACAGAAGGAGTAGAAGTGCTTCCAAGAATATTCTGAAGGTCACCTGTGATATCTACACCTTCTGGTCCAAGGATAAAGATATAGCTGGATACTTTCTGAAGGCTTCCACCGAGGGAATAACATGCACCTGATGTAAAATCAATGATCCTCTGTGCAAGTTCTACATCAATCCCTTCCAGATTCAGAACAACTGTAGATTTCTCAACGAGAGTATCTGCGATCTCACGTGTATCCTCCATAGAAGACGGTTTGATGACACAGACTTCCATATTTACAGGAAGACTGGATCTTCTGCTGCTTCTCATTGGTGTGATCTTGGAAGAAGTACGTACTGGCTTGTCCTGCTTTGGTGCAGAAGTGGTTTTAAAGGTCTGCTTCGGTGCAGGCTGCTTCACCTCTGCCTTTACTGGCTCTTCTTCCTCATCTTCTTCGTCCTCGTCAAAAAAATCATTCTCTTCTTTCTTTTTGCCGAATTTCTGGAAGAATTTCTTTACCGGTTTCTCTTCATCGTCCTCGTCGTCAAGGAAATCCTCATCGTCCTCGTCAAGAAGTCCTTCATCAAGGAAGTCATCCTCCTCATATTCATCATTCAGCTTTACAACGTCCAAAAGTTTATCTAAAACGCCCATTTCAATCTCCAATCTTATTTGTCCTGTGCCTGTTTTGAGTAATCTCGCTCGCCAAATATTCCAGTTCCAACACGCACCATTGTAGCGCCTTCCTGCACAGCAACCTGATAATCCCCAGTCATACCCATGCTTAAAACACTCATAGTAACATTATTAATGTTTTTGGCCGCAATGTCAACACTTAATTTTTTTAATTGACGGAAAATCGGTCGATTTTCTTCTGGATTTTGTACATAAGGCGCAATTGTCATAAGCCCCTGTATCTTTATATGCGGAAACTTCGCGATAGATTCCACCAGAGGAAGAACTTCTTCTGTTTTAAGTCCAAATTTCGTCTCCTCCTGTGCGACATTGACTTCCAGAAGGATCGGAACGCAGACATCATGCTTTGCAGCTTCCTGTTCAATTGTCTGTGCCAGCCTGAGAGAATCCACAGAATGGATCAGAGCAACTTTGTCCACGATATATTTCACTTTATTTCTCTGAAGATGTCCGATCATATGCCACTGGATATCCTTTGGCAGCTGCGGATATTTGTCCGTGATCTCCTGTACTTTATTTTCTCCGAATACTCTCGCACCTGCATCATATGCTTCCTGAAGCATATGAACCGGCTTCGTCTTGCTGACTGCGATCAACGTTACTTCCTTTGGATCGCGTCCTGCTGCCTCGCATGCTGCTTTAATATTTTCTCTGACCTGATTCAGATTCTCTGTTACCATAATATCAGCCTCCTTAGCTTATACAACTTTTAATATAAAATTTCCTGCTCATCTACCTTATCGGCATTTCTGACAATATGATCATATCTGGAAAGCCCGTAACGAGTCTCTCTGGATATAACTGCGTATTCCTCATTCTGATCCAGGATCTGAATCCGTCGGAAAACAGCATATCCCTGATTGATACAATATGTACCTTCCAGAACTCCAACCTCTCTTATCACATATTTACTCTGATTCTCTGTGTCGACTGCCACATCTCCCTCTTTGAAATTACTCATATCAATATAATAGATACTTCCCGGAGACTCCTCTTCTTCTGTACTTTCCAGTTCATCTTCTCCGTAAACAGTCGCCTTGACAAACTTCTGTGTCGTATTTCCATTTTTGTCCGTGCTCTGAATCATAATTCCTGATTCCTGATCTTTATTCACTGTCAGGTATGCAGAAGGAATCTTATAAAATTCCTTTGTTACAATCGAAGACAACGGGATCTTAAGTCCTGTAACCGTGTTAGTTACCAACTCAATCTCAAGAAAGCGGTCTGCCGCGTAACGGATCAGACCTTTGTTAAAATCTATTTTTCCATATTTTGCTTTGTCAATTTCCACAATACTGAAATCTCCGCTCTGTGTCATTCCATCTTTCATAAATTTGACACGAACAGAAGTACGATCCTTCAGTTTTGCTGCCTGCTTGCCGCTGAGCGGTATCAAAAGACTCCACCGCTCATCCGTTACCAGCGTGTACATATTGTCACCCGCATTAACTGTTCCCTGGTTCTTAAGATCTGTCTCATGATATGCAGTCTGGTCAAAGTCCTCTGCTGTAAGGTTTTCCAGGCTTTTTCCTTCATATCCGTCGACAGAATACAGCACAATCCCGTCCGTATCTGCCTTGCTCAGTGTCTGACCGGCATAAGATGCTGTCGAAACTGCCGGCACACTGTCTGCACTTTCATCAGAAGAATCTGATGATGCAGAAGAAACCGTCGCAGTACTACTTCCCGGGGCCTGTGCATACTGAAGGATATCTCCCTCCAGTTCATATTTAAAACTATATGTACTGTTGAACCTGCTGGAATTAAATCCTTTGGAAAAGCTGAGCATATTACTGCGAATCTGTGAAAGCTGCTCTGCACTCAGTTCCGATGTGGTTTCTGAAGGCTGTGTACTGCTGATGCCATAAACAGCTCCGCTGGCATTGATCTTACTTCCCTCTCTTGCATAATAACTCACATATCCACTGGTCTCTGCCTGGTGAACAGACTCTTCGCGAAGTGCAAGCCCTGTATAAGTTTCATTTCTTGACAGAGGTCCTGAAATGACCAGATAAGATTCAATATTCGTAGAAGTCAGATACAGCACAGCACTGAACAACATATAAATCAAAAGACACCCAAATAACATAGTGCCTATATTCAACCCAAAGATCTTTCGAATCTTCGAAAGAGAACCTGGATGATTACCGGAATTTTTCTGATTATCAGGCACAAAAAATGCCTCCTTTATATCAATCTTTGTATTTTGCATCCATCATTGTACCATTTTCATCCTGCAATGACAAGAAAAAGCAGATAATTTCTTGATCTGTCAGGAAATCTCGAACGTATTTTCCGAATATCTGTTTGCTATTTTGTCCAGACTGTGCTATAATAAATTTGTGTATAGTAAAGTATCGTGAACCTGGAGGTATATCTATGGCTTATGGCAGAATCAGTAAAAAACAGCAGGAGATTCTGGATTACATCAAAAACGAAATCCTGAACAGAGGCTTCCCTCCTGCCGTAAGAGAAATTTGTGAAGCAGTTCATCTGAAATCCACATCTTCCGTACATTCTCATCTGGAAGCCCTGGAGAAGAACGGTTATATTCGCAGAGATGCGACCAAACCAAGAGCAATTGAGATCATTGATGACAATTTTAACCTTGTCCGCAGAGAGGTTGTTAATGTTCCTCTCATCGGCACCGTAGCAGCAGGTCAGCCGATCCTCGCAGTCGAGAATATCGAGACGTATTTTCCTGTTCCGGCAGAATTCATGCCGAATGAGCAGAGTTTTATGCTCCGCGTCAAGGGTGACAGTATGATCAATGCCGGGATCTTCGACGGAGATCAGGTTCTTGTGAAACAGCAGGCGTCTGCAGAGAACGGAGATATCGTTGTTGCACTCGTTGAGGACTCCGCCACTGTAAAGACTTTCTATAAGGAAGACGGCTACTATCGTCTTCAGCCGGAGAACGATTCCATGGATCCGATTCTGGTTCAGGATAATCTTCAGATTCTTGGCAAAGTCTTTGGTGTATTCCGCTTCTTTCAGTAAGGATCGATCTTTCCTGTGCTTTGAATAATTTTATGCATAACTAAAGCTCCGGACTGTTTTTGATCCGGAGCTTTAGTATTTGCTTTATTTGTTTACATAATATATTTATGGTAAATTATTTCAAAAACTCTTCCACATCGACTTCTTTTCCATCTCTCCAGATTCTCTCCAGATCATAGAAAAGACGGTTTTCTTCATCAAATACATGGATGATCAGATCGCCGTAGTCCATAAGGATCCAGTTGGAACCTCTTGTTCCCTCGACCTGTTTGGGCTCATAGCCGGCACGTCCGAGCTGTTCCTCTACGTTGTCTACCATTGCCTGTACCTGATTTAAGTTACTTCCGCTTGCAATCACGAAATAATCTGCGATCACGGAAACCTCATGGATGTCGATCACTTTGATATCGATCGCTTTCTTCTCATCCATGGCTTTGCAGGCAAGACGTACCATTTCCAGTTCTTTGTTCATAGCTTCTATTCCTTTCTGCATCAGGCCTGTGTTTTATCCCCAAACCTGGTGTTATGCAAATCGCTGTAAAATTCAAATGCTTCTTTTGTTGCAGAATCGACGTCCTTCGGATTTTCTTCAAGGTAGGAAAGTGTATCCTTGAGAATCTCGTACATGCACTCATCCAGATCCTCAAAAGCAAGTTTTCTTACTTTGGTGAGATTTGGTGCTTTGTTTCTCGCCGGCTCAATGTAGTCTGCGATATATACGATCTTTTCCAGAAGAGACATGTCTGGTCTTCCGGTTGTATGATAAGTAATGGAAGAAAGGATCTCTTTATCCTTGATTCCATACTTGACTTCTGCAACATATGCCCCTAATTTTGCATGAAGAAGAAACGGATGTGTTTTTTCAAACTCTGTAACCGGAATTTTATGTTCTTCACACATCTTAAGCTTTTTCTTGTTTGGAATGCATTTGGCACTGTCATGAAGAAGCCCTGCAGCCTGTGCATCTTTGAGGTCATATCCATGGACCATCGCCAGGGATGCGCAGGTATACATCACGCCAAGGGTATGTGCATATCGGTCTTCATCAAGATATTTTGCCAGTTTCTTCTGCATTTTTATGAAATCATAATCTGCCATCTTTACGTTATCTCCCTCTGTCGGAGTCAGATCAGGTATCATCTCAGACGGATGATAGATCTGATTCTCCTCAATATAATTTACAACTGCATCCGGCACATAATAGCGGATACTCTTGTCTTCCTGATGCCACTGACGCAGAAGCTGACTGGAAATGTCGATATTGAGCGTCTCCAGTCGGATAAAACATCCTCCATACTGCTTTGAGAGATACGTCATCTCCTGATCCAGATTTTTTACAGGCACGTGGTCTCTGGTCGCAACAACGATCGTACACGCCTGACAGATCCGGGCAGGCTCCATCCAGGTTGCAAAGTTATACAGAGAATCGGCTCCTATAATAAAGTAATAATCCGTATCCGGATTCTGTTTCTTAAGGGTCTCCAGAGTACGATAGGTATAGGTAAATCCCTCTGCATTCATCTCGATCAGAGAAAGTTCAAAGTGCGGGTTTCCCTGGATCGCCAGATTCACCATCTCAACTCTCTGTTCATCAGATGCCCTTCCCTTACGGTTCCTCTTGTGCGGAGGATTCCCAGCCGGCATAAATAAAATCTTGTCAAGTCCAAGCTGTTCGTATGCCTTCTCTCCAAGGATCAGATGTCCGACATGGATGGGATCAAACGTTCCTCCCATGATGCCGATTTTTTTTCGTCTGTTCTCCATACCTGTTCCTCCCTGATGTTACGGAAGAATGATCTTTTTCTTTTCTTTCTTGCCTTCGCGGTACAGAACGATCTTTCGTCCGATGACCTGTACGACCTGGGCATGTGTTCTTTCTGCCAGAACCTCTGCCATCTGACGCGGGTCATCCAGGCAGTTTTGAAGTACACTGATCTTGATCAGCTCTCTTGCTGCAAGTGCTTCGTCAACAGCCGCTGTGTTTTCCGGTGTGACAGATCCTTTGCCAAGCTGCATGATCGGTTCCATTTTCATTGCAAGCCCTTTCAGGTATGCTCTCTGTTTGCTTGTCATATTTTCAGACCTTTCTATTTGTAATAATCAAAGTCAAAGCCGTACATACGGACTGTGTTTCCTTCTTCGATACCAGCTTTTTCCAGTTCCTCAAGGATTCCGCCTTCTTTGAGGAAACGCTGGAAGAATGCGAAGCCTTTCTCGGAATCGAGGTTGGTATATCCGAGCATCTTTTCGATCTTCGGTCCCTCTACGATGAAGATCTCCGGATCATCCGAATCTCTCTCTACTGTAAATGGAAGATTCTCTGCAAACAGTTCGTCCTCCGGGAAGAATTCCTGTTCAAATACGATCCTCTCTGCCGGTGCGCTGTTCAGAAGCTCTTTGATCCCATAAATGAGTTCCTTAAGCCCCTGACCTGTTACTGCTGAGATCGGGTAAACTTTGATCCCCTGTGGTTCAAATTCTGCTTTGAGACGGTCGATCGGATTTTCCTCTCCGTCGTCAAAAATGCAGTCGATTTTGTTTGCCGCAATGAGTTGCGGTCTTGCTGCGATCTCCGGATTGTATGCTTCCAGTTCCTTGTTGATCTTATGGATATCGTCCACCGGATCACGGCCTTCTGTAGATGCAGCATCTACGATATGCACAAGGACACGGGTACGCTCAATGTGTCTCAGGAATTCATGTCCAAGACCAACACCCTCAGATGCTCCCTCGATCAGTCCCGGGATATCTGCGATAACAAATCCGCCATTCTCAGTATCTACCACACCAAGGTTCGGACTCAGTGTTGTGAAGTGATAATTGGCGATCTTTGGCTGTGCATTGGTGACTCTAGAAAGGAAAGTGGATTTGCCGACATTCGGGAATCCTACAAGTCCTACGTCTGCGATCACCTTAAGTTCCAGAAGAACTTCCAGCTCCTGTGCAGGCTGTCCCGGCTGTGCATACTTCGGAACCTGCATGGTTGCTGTCGCATAATGCTGGTTTCCTTTGCCGCCTCTTCCTCCTTTGAGCACGATCTGTCTGCGGTTTTCACCGGACATATCCGCAATGACCTTGCGTGACTGTGCTTCCATGATAACGGTCCCTTCCGGAACTTTGAGGACGATATCATCGCCGTCAGCTCCGTGGCAGCGTTTCTTGCCGCCTTCCTGTCCGTCCTGTGCCTTAAATTTTCTCTTATGACGGTATTCTCCAAGCGTATTCTGACCTTCGTCCACTTCGAAGATCACGTCTCCGCCTCTTCCTCCGTCTCCGCCGTCAGGACCGCCATTCGGCACGTACAGCTCTCGGCGGAAGCTTACATGTCCATCTCCGCCTTTTCCTGAACGGATGATAATTTTTGCTCTGTCTGCAAACATATATGTCGCTCCTCTTTTATTTTGAATTCAAAGAAAGGCTCCAAACCTGAACGATTTGAAGCCTTACGCTGAACTTGATTATTCTGCCTCTACCGGAACGATAGAAACCTGTTTCTTATCGCGTCCTTTTCTGGTGAATCTTACTACACCATCTGTCAGTGCAAATAATGTATAGTCTTTACCGCAGCCTACATTTTCACCTGGGTGAATCTTTGTTCCACGCTGTCTGTAAAGGATGTTTCCAGCTTTAACAAACTGTCCGTCTGCTCTTTTGGCACCTAATCTCTTAGACTCGGAGTCACGGCCGTTCTTTGTAGAACCAACACCTTTTTTATGTGCGAATAACTGAAGGTTCATTTTCATCATGTCATTACACCTCCCTGACTTTTACTTTTAAATAACGTTTTGAATAACTATGCTCAATTTCTGTCAGTCCGAGAACAAGGGAATCCATCAGAAGAGTCCCCCCTTCTGAAATCGGTTCGGTAAAAGTGAAGGATACGAAGCCGTCACTCTCCTCTGCCTCTATATGATCTTTCGTCAGCTGATCCAGAGAATTTACCGTGTTGATTACGAGAGCGGAGACAGCGGCACATATGATGTCGTATCCCTCTTCCGCGTATCCGGCATGTCCTTTGGATGTAAAACTGATATAGGAATTGTTCTTCTTACTGACTGTCACTGTAATCATGCAAACACCAGATTAAGCGTTGATCTTTTCGATTTTAACTTTAGTGAACTGCTGTCTGTGACCGTTTTTCTTGTGATATCCAGTTTTTCTTTTGTATTTGTAAACGATAACTTTTTTAGCTTTTCCGTTTTCAACTACAGAAGCGGTAACACTGGCATTGGCTACATCTGCTCCAACTTTTAAACCTTCGTTGCTAACTGCAAGAACGTTATCAAAAGTAACGGTTTCACCAGCTTCAACACCGAGTTTCTCAACTCTGATTACGTCGCCCTCGGCAACTTTGTACTGTTTACCACCTGTTGCAATAATTGCGTACATCTGTGGCACCTCCTATGAACTTTACTCGCCAGATGTGGTGGGATGAGGATTTTTTAGTAAAATCTCATGCTCTTAAACCTCTCTGTGCGGCATCTTCTGTATAATAGCATGATGTAGTTTATTCGTCAAGTGTTTTTTTTCTAAAATTTTAAAAAATATTAAAACCGTGCGAGGGGGACGATCTCGGAGTTGCGAACGGCCGAATTTCCCCCTCGCGCACCCCCTTTTTGGCCACCGCTAAAACCGTCGTTTGAGGGACGCGGAAGGCGCTGCGCTGTTCCGCTGGGAATTATAAGTTTACATAATTTTAATTATGTTAATAATCCTCCAAATAATGATGATAGGGATTGCTTCTATATTAATTGTTTATTGTCACTGCTGCTGTTGATGTAGGTCTCTTAGGTCTTCTATTAGTGGGCGGCGGACTTTTTGGCGGGTCATTTCTAGGATGTGCAGTGGGGTGATGTCTATTGCTTTGCATTTAACTGGGTCTTTGCGTAGTTGTTTCTGGAGGACGTGGAAGAGTTCGTCCTGGTGGTCGAGGTTTTGCATGTTGATGAAATCAACTAGGATGATGCCGGAGAGGTTGCGGAGGCGGATTTGGCGGGCAATTTCTGTGGCGGCTTCTAGGTTGATCTTTCGGTAGGTTTCTTCAGCTTTTTTCTTGGCGGTGTATTTTCCGCTGTTTACGTCTATGGAAACGAAGGCTTCGGTTTGTTGGATGACTAGGAAGCCTCCGCTTTTGAGCCAGATTTTTTCGTGGCGTACTTCGTCGATTGCGGATTCCAGGCTGTATAGTTTATATAATGGAAGGAGTTTGTCCTGGTATAAGTTCAGGATTTGTAGTTTGTCTGGTTGGAATTCGCTTAGGTACTCGGAAATTTTTTCGTAAATGGCTGGGATGTCTGTAACGATCTCATCGAGATCGCGTGTATAAATGTCGCGGACTGCTGCCAGATAGAACGATTCTGATTCATATAAAAGACTGTAGCAGGTGCGGTTTCGGCCGTGGAGGGCTGTTTTTTCGTACTGCTTTTTCAGAAGGTTCAGTTCGTGGAGGAATTCTTCCTTAGTGGCTTCGGCGGCGTTGGTGCGGGCTATGAGACCGTAGGGGCGGTCTGGGAGGTTTCGTTCTTCTTCCAGCCATTTGTTCAAAAGGCTGCTCTCTTCTTTGGAAAGTTTGTTGGAGAAGCCTATTTTGCGGTTGCCGGTAGTGAGGACGAGGTATTTGCCGGAAAAGTTCAGGTTTGTAGTCAGGGCTGGGAGTTTCCCTTTCATGGCTTCGCGGTTGATCTGAACCAGGAGCTGGTCGCCAGGGCGCAGGGGCTGGTCTGACTTACGTCCGTCTGCGTAAATGGCGTTTGTGCACTGATTCAGTGGAAGGTAGCCGTTTACGGAATCGCTTAAACGGACAAAAGCCGCCTGGATATTGGCGGCAATGTTTTCGACTTGTCCTACATAAATGTTGTTAAGAGTGTTTTTCTTTCCGGACGGCTCCAGACGAAGTTCTACGACCTTCTGGTCTCTGAAGACTGCACAGACAGTACAGAGTACTTCGTCAAGGAGTATTTCCGTAATGATCAGCTTATTCAACTTCTTCACCTAATGCTTCCATAGAAATAAGTTTCCGGTGTTCTTCATCGCCTTTGTTGGCATAGATCTCGCGGCGTTCGATCATGTATGCGAACGGAAGTGGCTCCTCTCCCATCCATCGAAGGAAAGTGTCCATGACAAGTTCCGGTTTGGTGTAGTTGGAACTTGCAGAAGCGAGCTGCATGAAAACTCCCTCGCCGTCGAGATGCATTTCATAAATATACGGACGGATGTCTATGGTTTTTTCACTGCGCTTTGTTTTCTTGGTCACAATGATCTCTTTCTGGGAAAGAAATTCGTCCAGTTTCTCTCTCCAGGATGCAGCAGGTTCTTTTCCCTCACGGAACTGTACGAAATAGTCAGCTGCTGCCACCAGAGCCATGGCTGTGCTTGCCTTGCCATCCTCTACCTGACGGGCAGAACATACAGAAACGCCGTCCACCATGACTGCATTCAGACGTTCCTCGATCTCTTTTGTCGGAACAGTCTCTGTCAGTTCCATGTCAAAATATTCCCCGAGACTGGTAGTTCCTACACCAAGAGGTGCTGCAAAGGACATGATCATATGCGGGCTGTATCCGCCGGAAAAAGCAACCGGCAGTTCTGCACGGCGGATCGCTTTCTGGAAATAACGCATAGTATCCAGATGTCCTACAAATTTCATATGACCGGTTTTTGCAAATTTAATTCTTACTTTCACAGCACACACCTCCTTTGTATTTGAGAACGCCACAGCCGGAACATTTCTGACGGCAGTTCGGTGTTACAGTCTCTGCTTTTGCCTGCTCCCACTCGCGGATCAGGAACTTCTTGGTCACGCCTGCATCAATGAAATCCCATGGAAGGATCTCATCTGTGCTTCGTTCACGAAGGGTATAGAATTCGATGTCCACACCTGTTTCTTTGAAAGCTTCTTTCCAGATATCATAATGGAAGCTTTCGGACCAGGCATCATAAAGGGCACCTTTTTCGTATGCTTTGAGAATGACTTTGGAACAGCGTCTGTCGCCTCTTGCAAGGAATCCTTCCAGAACGGTGACATCCGGTTCATGCCAGTTGTAGCGGATGCTTCTCTGGTTCAGCTGAGAGCGGATCTCATTTTTGACAACTTTTGCTTTCTCAATAAAATCTTCCTCACGGAACATCGGAGCCCACTGGAACGGAGTGAACGGCTTCGGAACAAAGAAAGATGTACTGACATTGATCTGTACCTTTCCTCTTCGCTGTTCTTTCGGAACGACTTCATAATAAGTTTCTGCGATCTTCTGGGCAAGATGTGCAATTCCCTTCATGTCATCCTCTGTTTCTGTCGGAAGTCCGAGCATGAAATAAAGTTTTACCTGATTCCAGCCGCCCTTGAAGGCCTCGCCGGCACCGTGAAGGATATCTTCCTCGGTAAGTCCCTTGTTGATCACATTACGAAGACGCTGAGATCCCGCCTCCGGAGCAAAAGTCAGGCTGCTTTTCTTGACATCCTGCACCTTGCTCATGACATCCAGGGCAAAAGCATCGATTCGAAGAGACGGCAGGGAAATATTGACTGCCTCATCGCGGAATTCATCGATCAGGAAATTTACGATTTCTTTGAGCTGACTATAGTCACTAGAGCTCAGAGAACTTAAGGAAATCTCCTCATGCCCGGTATTTTTGAGCATGATCCTTGCAGATTCCTTGAGAGTCTCCACATCACGCTCCCTTGTTGGACGATAGATCATACCTGCCTGACAGAAACGGCAGCCTCGGATACAGCCACGCTGGATCTCCAGTGTGACACGGTCCTGTGTCGCCTTGATATGTGGAACGACCGGTGCTTCCAATTTGTTGTAGTCTCTGTCCATATCGATGATGAGCTGTTTTTCTACTTTTTCCGGCACATCTGCATGCTTTGGACGGAAGGATTCAATCGTACCGTCTTCTTTGTAGGTAACTTCATAGAGAGACGGCACATAGATTCCCGGAATCTGTGCAGCTTTCAGAAGGAAGTCCTGCCTGCTGCCGCCGGCTTTCTTATTTGCCTTATATGCGTCAAACAGAGCGCCATAGACAGTCTCTCCCTCTCCAATATAAAAGAGGTCAAAAAACTCTGCCAGTGGCTCTGGATTATAAGCACATGCACCGCCACCGATCACGAGCGGATCATCTTCGACACGTTCTGCTGCCCGGAACGGAATTCCACTGAGATCCAGAAGCTGAAGTACATTGGTATAACACATCTCATATCCGAGAGTGATCCCAAGGAAATCAAACTCCTTTACCGGATCCTGGGATTCCAGAGTAAAGAGCGGGATCTTCTCCTCACGCATGATCTTGTCCAGATCCGTCCACGGAGAAAAAAGACGCTCACACCATACGTCGTCTCTTTTATTAAACATATCATATAAGATCATCATGCCGAGATTTGACATACCGATCTCATACACATCCGGAAACGCCATAGCAAAGCGGATATCTACGTCATCCTTATTCTTCATAACTGCATTGACCTCGCCGCCGATGTAGCGCGCGGCCTTGTCGATCTGCAGCAGTATCTCATCGCGTAATGCTAATTTTCTCATAGTTTTCCTTTCACTTTTTGAAGCAAAAAAATAACCTCACTGTTTCAGGGGTATGTGAGACCATTTTAATGTATTATAATGACTGTTAACAATGTTTCTTATTATAAACAGATTATCAAAGAAGTGCAAGTGTATAAAAAAAATATTCGGATAATATCCACAGGAACAAGGATTCGTTGAAACGCTGAACTTGATACAATTTAACCTGAATTATTCACGGCTTATTTTTAAAATTTCCTCTCACCCCTTTGCATGATTATAAAAATACTCTTTCAGAATCGAAAGACTTTCTTCACGTAAAACACCTTCCGAAACCTGCGGTTGCCAGAAAGAATTATCAAATACCATTTTTGAGCAATTGCATCCGGTGTTTCCGAGAATATGCTCCAAATCAATATTGCTTGCACCGTAAACCAACCGTCCCAACTTCACCCAAACCATTGCGCCACTGCACATAAAACATGGTTCGCAGCTGGAATAAAGAGTATATTCATGCAGATCGGTAATGCCAGTCTGTGCACAAAACTCTCGAATCAATCCTGCTTCTCCATGAAATGTTGGATCGTGTCTGGTATAAATTTGATTCTCGTTGCTAAATACAATTTCGCCATTCTTGACAAGTACCGCTCCGAACGGCTCGTTACCATGCTCAACTGCCAATTTTGACAGTTCAATAGCTTTTTTCATAAACATTTCATCTTGCATTATGTTTCCTCCACAAATAGAAGATCGGATTTTACAGCTACTTTCATAGCCTCTTATTTGTATATCCATTTCCAAAACAGGCTCTGGAACTTTATAGTTATTGCTTGTTATTTTAACCAACTTATGATAGTTTCATCTGTTGCATGGTTCGCATTAAATGGTCTGCACCATTTTGCAGGATATTTCTTTTTGATTCTCACCGCGATCTCCTGCGGTTCTGTAGCTCCACTGGTTGTAAAAATTGCTGCTTTTTTTCCATTTAGATTTACTTTATCCAGAAAACTGAACACTGCATTCGGAAGCGTTCCGCACCAGATCGGACTTCCTATCCGTATCCTGTCGTATACAGAAATATCAGGAATCTCCATATTCAGTTTTGGCCGCTCGTTTAACAGAATTTCTTTTAATGAGGTAAATACCGTCTTTCGATAAGACATCTGGTAAGATTTATGAGTCTTAATCTCTACCAGGTCTGCACCAGAAAGCTGTGCAATGTGTTCAGATGCTTCTTTCGTCTTTCCTGTCTGTGAAAAATAAATAACTAATGTTTTCATTTGACATTCCTCTTTTCTACTACGATATATTTATAGCTAATGCCCTTACAACTCTAATACAGGATAACTCTATTATAACAGGGAATTTACCCTTTCGCACGATAATATTAAAAAATCAGGGCAAGTCCAAAATATCAGACCTGCCCATTTACAATATTTTTATTTATTTCATTGTACATAAATTTTCATCAATCCACTTCTGGACATCTTTTTCGCTTATCTTAACCAGACGGGCAATCGTCTTTACATCCATGCCCTCTTCTGCCATGGAAAGGGCTGTTTCTTTTGCTTTCTTGAGTTCACCTTTCTCTATACCGCGTTTTTCGCCGCTTTCCATTCCCTCGCTGTAAATTTTCTCCATTTCACGGCACATAAGCTCAACTCCTTTCTGTGTGTCCTTCCATTCATCAAAATCCTATCCCGGATTTAAAGTGTTCATGTCCATCAGTCCGCCCCGTGGTAACGTGCCTTCATTTGGTTTTATCCTAACATTAATGAGATTCCTTTACAAGCTACTTTTTGTTCTTCTTGCCATATACTAACTTCAATATAAAAAAGCAAAAGATTAAAATCCATCCAATTATTCCCACTATATTTCCCACAATTGGATAATAATATCCAAGAATCACTCCACCAAGTACCAGCAATGCCCCTGACACAATTAATGCAATCAATATTTCCTCATCGCTCTATTCCTCCATAATGAATGTTTTAATGCTTCGCATTCAATCGTTTATTTACTCGTTCAACTGGAAATCTGTCCTCCATGCCAACTATTTCAAACAAATTTGATGGCAATTCCTTTTCTCCAATTAAAGTGAGATAGTCATCAACTGCTCTACGGTCAATCATAATTTTGCCATGACCAGCCCAATGCCGATTACTCTCTTTCTTTTTTAATCCGGAAATCCAATATTCTTCACCATTCTCAATGTCCATATAGTTTGCATAGTTACCAATATTCTTCTGAAAAGCATGATCATTGAAATAAATTGTTTTCCTGGTTTTTGAAGTTTGTACATACCCAATCCATGCCGGACCATCATCCGAATATCCAGTTTTGAGTTCAATATACATTAATTCTTTAATCATTTTATCACCTCCAGATTGTTTTTTCGATCAGATTCCATAGTGAATCATCCATTTATTTTTATCCAACGCCTGCTCTAATAATTTCTTTAATTCATTCAATTCAGAAATATCTGCAATGACATCAATAAATGCTTTTAACGAGTCAGGTGGAATCAATGTAATACCATAATATGCAAGCCCTTTGCCTTTAGCAGAAAGCGTGTGCCAATAAAAGTCAATGGTGCTAAGTCTCTCAACAATGTTTGCTAAGTCGTCATCATCAACAGAAATGCAGGTATATTTCCACGGTTCATATTCGTCATAATGCTTGCCTTTCTTAGGGGCATCCAGCATAATTCCAAATTCATGTTTCGCCATATACACCACCTCCACAAATCCTAAGTGTTCTAATTCTTTCTTGGCTGCATTTTCTTCCCTCGCAGATAAAAAGAGTCCTCTGGACCATCCTCCTGGGGACAATTTATTGACTTGCTTGTAGGCAAGTATAATTCCAACCATTCATTTTTTGCAAATTCATGTACTCTGTTGCTACTTTCTTTTACCATAGTCATCCAAAATTTCTAACTTCTGTTGACTTCCTGATAACTTACTTATCTCCCAGTCCTTTCCCCCTCCGATTTCTGTAGACCTTTAAATAACTTATTTCCTATCAGGTCATTCAGACCTTTAAATTTCGTGGGTCTTTAATCAATTTACTTCCCGTAGAGTCATCTCGCCTCCCAATTTCCATGAACCTTCAACTCGCTTGGTACGACCATACGGGACAAAACGCCATCACTGAAGGTGATTTGGAATGCATTTTGACCAAGTTACTGTGAATGGATTGAACAGTAACGATTCTCTGGCATTTGATTCATTTATCTGATATCAATCCGTATTTTTTCTCCCACAGCTTTCCATCCAGAATCATAATCATCTGCTACATCGTAAACGTTACTTTCTTCTTCGATATAAACGTCATCATCGTCGTCCAAAACATACTCCTTCGTAACACTGCTTTCAGTTACGTTTTCAGAGGAGTTCTCGGATTTCAGATAAAGCTGCAATTCCAGATATTCGCTGTCAGGATCAGGCAGTTCCGGTCTTTCATCGTCATTGAAAGTCCAAAATTCTGTCTTAAATTTCCAGTCCCGATGACTGTCGTCTGTTTTTGCATCATCCGTCAGATTATATCGCACTTTATTTCCTTTGCTGTCTGTTCCACGCAGCTCAACTTCGTAGTTTTGGTACAGTTTTTCTGGTACTTCTGCTGAAATACTGCTCTGTAATTTATTCAGGAAAATATCTTTTAATACCACTGGTCCTTCTTCAGTTTGAACAGAAATATTTTCAACTTCTTTATGGGTCGTCTGCTTAAGAAGCTTCTCTCGCGATACGGTAAAATCAAAGGTAAATTCCGCCACGGATTTCTGCCAGTCATCAAGATCAAAAGCATGGAGCACAAGATGTATCTCCGGGTTTTCTCCAAGATCTCTGGGAGCATGAAAACGGTACTCCTGCACTTGGTCATATTCAGTTACATTTATGTCGGTATCTGTATCGAATAAATCTTCTGCAGAATAAGGAGTATAATTCCCACTCATATATTCATCCAATTTTTGACCATTTATTATGGTTTTTTCCAGATCAAGTGAGACTCCTGTATTAGCAAAAGATGAAATCGGTGCCGATTTTCCCTGCTGATCATCTTCGGAATCATCAATTTCCGCGTGCACCTCAAACAGCAGAACTCCTTCATCCAAAACAACTTCTTTTAAGTTTGTAGTAATCCCGTGATCTGTTTTCGATGTGTTCAAAACCTCCGTATAGGAGTCGATTCCTCTTTGAAATCCCAGGGTTTCTCCTATTGATAAAACAACCTCTTTGATCGCGGCCTGCACTTTGGGATTCGATAAAACAGTCGAGATCAACGCCAATATCACACAAGCTGCCGCCAGTCTGCGCCAAAATGATGGCGCCCAGGCATTTTTCTTTCCTTTCCATTCTCCTTCTGCTTCGCTGATATATTTCGGATCAATATCGCCAAATTTTTTTGAAAAATCAAATTTCTTCATAAGTGTTTTCCTTCCTTTTCTAACACTTTTAGCAGCTTCTTTCTGTTCCGGTACAGATTCATTTTTACACTTCCAACAGACATAGCATGTCTTTTGGCGATCGCTGAAACAGAGTCAAAAAACCAGTATCTTCTCACGAAAATATCTCTGTCCTCTGCGTCCATTTTTTCAAGAAAATCGTTGATGATTTCCAGCAGTTCTTTTTCTGCCAGCTGATCTTCAATGGTATAGGTAACTCTTAACTGATCCATTTCACCCAGAATATCCGCCATATGTACATCCGGACGCCTGTCGGCATATTTTTTTCGCAGACGGTCAATGCTCAAATTCCTCGTGATCCGGCCGCAAAAATGTGATAATACAGACGGCTTTTTGGGCGGGATCAGTGACCAGACTGAAAACCAGGTATCATTCAGGCATTCCTCCGAATCTTCTCTGTTTGCAAGCAGATTCCAGGCGATCTTATAACAGTAAGGATGATATTTATCGCTTAATACTTCGATCGCATGCTCATCTCTCATCTCAAACAGAGATATGATCTCATTGTCTCTCATTTAAGTTGTCCTCCAAAGTTTTGTATTTCATCAGCAAATACAAGCGCGCTTTGATTGCTGCTTTTCCTAAGGCTCCTTTTAGAAGGAAATTTCCTACTCATACTATATATCGTAAAAAATCCCGGATGGTAACAAAAAAAATCAAATTTTTTAAAAATCAGGAAAAAAAGGGGCTATCGGGAAATAATGATTTTTAGTCCCGACAGTCTCTTCTTATATTAACGTTTCACCAACCGCAGATTACTTTTGTATCCTGTTTCGAAATGTAAAATATTTTACGGCAAACTGTAGAAAAGTAATAACGTATATAACTAATAATACAACCCACACTGGCAGCAATCCATGTTCACTGTGATCTGTCGAAGATATATAAACCTGCTGAATCAGACCGCAAAGAATCACGATCAACGGAATCACTCTTCCCCAGAAAATTCTCTTCACCATATCCAGCCGGGAGATATCATCACAGAATATTTCCTCGTCCTGCTGCATCCTGTCTACCGGTTTTCGGAAATAGTTGTATCCAGCAAATTCTGTCAGATATTCCCATCCACAGTCCTCAAACATCCGTACATATTCCATCTGGTGTTTGATTCCTTCTTTATTATAATCCAGCTGATAGATTACTTTCTCAGGCTCACATCTCTCAAATGTATAGATTCCAGGAAAAGTCACTCTCTTGAATTTCCAGCCTTCCTGGTGTCTCTTACTCAGGTACTTTTCTTCTTTTTCGTATTCCATAATGTTAAACCAGCGAAATTCTTTTTTGACTTTCTTCATTGCATTACCTCCTGTGCATTGCGATACAATCTGCGGATTCTCTTTAGTTCAAGCTCCAGAACTTCCGTTCCAAGCTCTGTGATCTGATAGATTTTCCTCTTATCTTCCTCCCTGATAAAACAGATCAAACCGTCCTTTTCATCCAATCACATTCGCGCCAAACGGCATAAAGGAAAGTCTTTCCATCTTAAAGAACTGTTTTCCAAACGGAATACCAATGATCGTGATGCACCACAGGCAGCCTACGATCAGATTTTCGAAAGCCATTAATGTGTCGACTTCGCTTTCGGATAAATCTGTTTCATCCTGGCATCGTCGAAGTGTGTGTCCACCCATTTTTCTATCTGGTTCTGTGCTTCGACTCCCTGTGCCCTCTGATCGTAGCGCATCAGCGCCGCAGTGCACAAATGCCCTGTTTTGTTCTTATTTTCCCTGTTTTTTGTCCTCCGAATTTTCCTTCATTAAAAAGATTTCCCTGTAAACGCCTGGTGCCAGTCCGATATAACGATTAAAGTAATTTGTAAAATGGCTCTGGTCAGAAAATCCTGTCTGCAATGCCGCTTCCACAGGCGGCAGGCCCTGTTCCAGTAATTTCTTCGCTTCTCCGATGCGGATATTTTGGAGATAACTATATGGAGTTACACCTTTGGACTTCGTAAATGCCCGCAGCAAAGTTGATTTGCTGAGCCCCTCCAGATGACATATCTGATCCAGATAAATCAGCATAATGAAAAACGCTTGTAAAATACTTCCGGAGGCAAGGGAAAAGACTACTTATGACCGTGCGATTGTTTTCCATAAGAAATAAATCCACAGATGTACCAGTGGTGCTTCCTGAAAATACACTGTAATAAAAAATACCGACTCCCGGAATCATACTCCGTAAAGAGTTCAATTCCGAAAGCCGATATTTTTATATATGAAGCATAAATCGTCTTTTTTCAGGATGATACCGTCAAAAGAATTATCGGATATCTTCTTTTCTTTTGCGATACCTACATAATGATACAAAAGACTGTCTGCTGCCGCATTTCCAGTGTATGGAATCTCGAGCTCAGAATAAATCAACGAATACCTGTTTAATGGAAATCTCCCTACACTTTATTTAACTGTGACTTTGCACTTTGTCTGTACCTTACCGGATTTCACAGTAATTACAGCAGTACCTTTCCTTTTGGCAGTAATGACTCCCTTTGCATTCACCGTTACAACTTTGGAATCAGAAGTACTGTAAGAAATTTTATCATCACTGTTTGATGGACTCAGCTTCGGCTTCAGCTGAGATGTCTTTCCTCTCAGGAGGGTAATCGCAGAGTTAATACCGGATATTTTCTGAGTTGATACTTTTGGTACTATTACTGTAATCGTTACTTTTTTGCTGCCGGATTTTACTGTAATTCTGGCTGTTCCGGTTTTTATTCCTTTTATCACACCTTTGGATGATACAGTGGCAACATTTTTATTTGAAGAGCTATACGTTATTCTTTCCTGGGAAGTTACTGGTGAAAGCACTGGTCTTAATGTAAGTGTCTTACCTTTGGTAACTGTATATTTTGTCTTAAGGCCGTAAATAGCATTGGTTCTGACCGTTCCATTCTGTACAGTGACTTTGACCTTCGTTTTTTCACCGGTGGACATTACAATTGTAATATAAGTAGAACCTGTTTTTTTGCCAGCCGTAATCCTTCCCTGTGCATTTACTCTGGCAATCGAAGTGTTTGCAGAATACCATGCTACAACACGGAACGATGATGTTGCATTTGTTACTTTTACTGCCGATGTAGATTGTCCTGCACGCAGAACGACAGACTTCGTATTTACTTTCATATGATAAATGCCAAGATCTTCATCCGTCAGTGCAGCTGATGTAAATTTCTGCGTCATAGATTGAATAATATCAGAATCTTTCCAGCTTTTTCCATTATAAATCTGTTTCTTAAAGAAAATATAGATATTGTAGGTTTTCTTCTCGCGTATTCCCTTAGGTGAGCCTATTCTCCATACAGTATTCTTGTCAACTCCTGTTGGATTCTGCCTGGTACTCCAATACATCGGAACCCAGCGTACATCTCCTGAAATTGGAGATTTATTGTCCATGCCTGCTCCTGTTACCGTAAAGTTATAGAACTTACCTGGAGTAAACTTTAATGGTTTTTCAAGGCCTTTCACAGTGCTTTGCGTAACTTTGTAGATGCGAAGCGGGCGTGAAGGAGTTGGGGTTGGTGCTTTCGGACGTTTATTCTTGAAACTGCTGTTATCCAGCTTAAAGAGGCTCATCTTTGCCTTACCGCTATATGGTTTTGCACAAATAACCAGCCAGGAATCTGTTTCAGGAACATTCTCTGCTTTTACAGTAAACTCTGTGTTTGCTTCTTCAGAATTCGTGGCACGACTCGAATCATACATATTCTGAATCACAGTTATATCTGTACCTGAATCTACATAAAAATAATACCATTTGCAGTCCTGAGTTGTAGAAAACTTCAAAGAAACCGTTGTATGATTCTCCCATTTCATAGAACCACTCTGATAAGTCAACGAAAATGGTATTACCGTTGGAGTCGGTGTTGGCATTGCTGTTGGCTCTGGCTCTGTTGAAGGTGCAATTGTTGGAGTCGGCTCTGCTGAAGGTATAGGAGTCACTTCCTGCTCAGACTCCTGCATCTCCCCTGATGAGTCGGCATCGGAAATTTCTGTGCCTGTCGTAAAATCTTCAGTATCTGAAAAAATGTCGCCTGACTCCTCCGTCTCTTTCGCTTCTCCAGCATCCACAAAGTCCAGATCACTGTCAACACTTTCAGCTGTCATGCCCTCTGTTGATTCTGTTTCTTCTGCAAACTGAGTAAACTCTTCATTGGAATCCGAAGCAAAAGTATTCGCTGCTAATCCACTGGTAAGCATTCCTGCTGTAAGCATAAGTACAAGCACTTTTTTCTTCATTCTTATCCCCCATTCCTTTTCATAAGGCTCATAATTCTACTGATTTCTTATAAAGAATTATATCAGATATTAGAAAAATCAGGTAGTATTAATTTAATTATCTGTCAAAGAGCCGTTAAAAAATTTAACCACAATCTCCTGGGTCTCTTCTGTCCAGAATTCACTTCCGCCGTGGTCGGCACCTTCCAGAAGGTATAAGCGCACATCTTTTCCACAAGATTTGAGTTTCTGATAAACAGTTACACTTACTCGGGGATTGATCGTGCGGTCTTTGGTGCCGTGGAACATCAGGATTGGTGAAAGGATGGTGTCTTCGTGGATGGAGAGGATTCCTTTTACATCCGCATTTGTTCCGGGATATAAGTTTGTATCCTGATCGTCATCGTGAAGCAACTGTGAAAACATGGCTGTATGTCCGCCGGATGAATCACCGCCGACAAAAACTTTGTCCATATCTACGTTATACTCTGCCGCATGGATCTTCATAAAGCGGATCGCGTTTCTTGTGTCCAGTGCCTGCGCCGGAAATGGTGCGATCCCGGAGTGGCGGTATTCCACAACTGCTATGACATAGCCCTTCTCAGCCAGTCTTGAAAGTATTCCAAGTTTCGCATTGATATTCTGCTCAAGCCACGCAGAGCCCTGGACATACACAAGACAGGGATGCAATGTATCACTGTCTATGGTGTTTCTTGTCTGTGGTGTAATGATCTGTAAGTGAAGCGGCACACCATCCATGTTGGCATATTCCACATTCGAATAAATATAAGTTCCTTTCTCATCTCCGGTTGTCGGGATTCTTGTAACGCCCTCTATCTCTTCGTCAAAAGATGGGTATTCTTCGTAGGTCCAGTTTTTTATTTCCATAAGATATATTCTCCTGTTTTACAGCTTACCAGCCTTTCAGCACAGAAATCTGATAAGTCGCTATATTTTGTGGGTTTTCCAGTGCTTTTTTGCGCCAGGCACTTGGGGAAAGTCCTGTTATTTTTCTGAAGTTTCTAAGAAACGTGGACAGAACCGGATAACCAACAGAACGGGCAACTTCCTCGATGGAAGTACTGCCATGTGCAAGCAGCTCACATGCTTTGTTGATCCGAACCACATTCAGATACTCAGAAGGCGGCATATTCGTATATTCAGAAAAAATCCTTCGCATATGAGTTTCGCTCAGCCCGCAGCTTTTGGCAAAATCCTTTGCCTTTATATCCTCTGTGTAATGCTGTTCCATATAGTTTATGATCTTTCGAACATAATCCATTGCATCAGAATGTGAAAGTTCATCCCCTGAATCCAGCGTGTTCAGCCGGTCAAAAAATAACAGAAAATTAAACGTAAGCGATAAAACTGCATATTTATAATGATATTTTTTCTGCTGCGTTTCTTCTATTATCATCTGCAGCAGTTCCACAGCCAGAGCGTTTTTGCTGCTATCCAGCACCAGAACTTCTCTGGAAAGATTTTTCTGCATTTTTGTATACTTTTCAGGCGCATCCTCAAAAACTTTTTTGAGGATGCTGTCTGTATCTATAAAAAGATATTCCCATTTCTGCTTTCGATTATGTTCTTCTGGCACCGGACAGGTACGATGCGGAATGTTTTTGGGAATGAACGTCAGTGTCCCTGCATGGTAAGGCGTTTCTTTTTCTGCAAACTGTATGATCCCATTTCCATAATGACAGTAACCGACTTCCAGATAATTATGAAAATGCATATTATCCATTCCATAAACAGTTTCCCATTTTTCACCGGTCAAAACAAGCAGCGGAAGATCCCGTGAAAGTTCATAGTAACGATATTCAGCTTTAGACATTTGCAATCTCCCTATGTTTTTATAAGGTCATTATAACAGTTGAAGAATATAAAGAAAAGAGCATAGTAGAACTTGTAAGTACACTTGGAATAAAAAAACAGCTGTTCCCTTAAGTCCCAACATGTAGTCTGCGAGTCTCGGGCTCTTTTCTTTTACTTTTTTCAGATCCACACACTCTGCAACTATTTTTGTTACTTTGATCTGCTGCTCGATTCTTGAGATCATAACCTTCTCATTCACAGACTGGTCTTCTCTTCCAAGATAATACTGATAAAGATCCGTATCTATATAAAACAGCGACTCCACATATGGCAGCGGATAGTATGCAAAAATATTATCCACATAAAAAATATGCTCCGGTAATCTGACACCGGATTTCTTTAAAACTTCTGTCCGATATACCAGTGAATGCATGACCAGATATTGTGATGGCTTGAAATATTTTATGTCTTCCCAGCCAATCTCCGTTTCCGCAGGATAACCCCTTCTTCTGTAAGGGTAATTTTTTTCTTTCCACGGATCAATAGCTGCTTTCCCAGCTTCTTTTCAAGTTCCATAAGCTGCTTTGACAGGGACGGTTGTGCATTTCTGGCCTTCAAACCACAGACCAACAAGGCCGATTTCATCAGCCGCCAGCAAAATATCTCCCAGTGAAGATACATAGGTACAGGTATAGATCATAATTTTGTCATTCCCTTCATGCATAATTGCCTCCGTCGCACGGGGTACAGTAGAAAACTTCGATAAATTGAATTTGTTACATTTATTATAACTGGAATTTGGTTGGGTCGAGTAGATACATCCGTTACCGAATGTATCCCTCACAGAATTCCGGACGTGCGGCT